>CADCPN010000006.1 GCA_902803375.1 uncultured Erysipelotrichaceae bacterium
ACGATGCTGCGTTATCTGGACTGGAAAAAAGGCAAAAATCGCGATGGCGAGTGAGTTCGCCATCCCTTACGTGCACCTAGGAGTTTTAATAGTTAAGTCTACTATAGGAGAGTAACCATGAAAGTTGCCATCAGTTCCGACACCGTTATCGACATGCCCAAGGATCTCCTTGCCAAGTTCGATATCCACACGGTTCCTTTTACCCTCGTCATGGGCGAAGAATCCGGCTTAGACGGAGAGATCACCCCTGAAGAATTATTTGCCTATACCGAGAAGACCGGCATGCTCCCCCATACCGCCGCCGTCAATCAATTCCAGATGGAAGAGCACTTCCAGAAGCTATTTGATGAAGGCTATGAGGCCATTGTCCATTTCGATATCTCCTCCAAGATGTCTAGCGCCTATGCCAATGCCGTTGCCGCGGCGCAGAAATATGGCGATAAGGTCGTCGTCATTGACTCCAGAGTTCTCTCTACTGGCATCGGTCTGCTTGCCATTTACGCAAGAAAGCTTGCGGATGCCGGCTATCCGCTAGCAGAGATCAAGAAGCTGGTTGAAGAGCGTATCCCCTTCGATCAGACCTCTTTCATCCTTGAGTCCGTTAACTATCTATATAAAGGCGGAAGATGCAGCGCTCTTGCGGCTCTTGGCGCCAATGTCTTGCGCCTTCGCCCGGAGATCTACGTCAAAGACGGAACGATGGGCCCGGGTGCCAAATATCGCGGCCCGATGAAGAAGTTTGTCGCAAGCTACGTCGAAGATACCCTCGATTTCTACAATAACATCGATCCGGAAGTTGCCTTCATCACCTATAGCACCGCCCCAGAAGAAGTAATCGAACAGACGAAAGAGACCTTGAAGAAGGCCGGCTTCCGCAATATCTTCGTAACCCATGCCGGTGGCACCGTCTCCTGCCACTGCGGCCCACATTGCCTCGGCATCCTTTATATGAATGATGGCGAACACGTCGTCGAGCCGTATAAAGGCTAAGCCTAAACCACAATGAAATCGCCCTCAGAAATGAGGGCTTTCTTATGCCTAGTTTCCGGAAAATTAACGAAAACCATATATTGAGCAAATAAGGGATTGGAATTACGGCCATTTCGAGGCTTTCTTGAATGATTTGGCGAATGTTTGGCTTTTGGGCGTGCTACAAACAAACGAAACCAGAAACGATATGGTGCCCTTGAGACCGTGCTTTCTAAGGTGCGCCCCCGTACGTCAGCTTGAATCTCCCCTTTTCGTAGCCCTCTCTTTCAAGCCTTTGTGAAATCGGAGGATTCCCTCCCCCCCTTTCCTTCGATTCTTTGAAAACAATTTTCGCGAGGGCTGCAAGCTCCTCATCGAGCAATCCCGAGACCTCTTCTCTTGCCATGGGAACTCTTTCCGGGCTTAAGAGGCCGGACGGTGAAGAGCTCATCGCCAAACAAGTCTTCCGATCGGCCTCCAAGCCCAACTTGTTTGGCAGACCGGAATCATAGCGCAAATCTAAAATCCTTTATTTGCTCCTATAACTAGGATTAATCCACCAATGTTATTGTTAATCTCCCAAAAACGTATCGATATTAGGGGATTACTGGTGGAGTTGGGAGAATAATCCCTTGGTTTTCCTTATTCCCCGATAGGATATTTGAGGGCTAACTTTGCCTCAGTCCGCATTCATCGATCCGCGTTATTTCTTATAAGGGCTCCAAATGGGGTTTGTTTCAGGCGGGGATAGCCGCTAACAAGCCTGCTAAAGAAAGACGAAGGGGTTAACGAACCTGCGCGAAGACGGGCGATCAGATACTCGTTAGCCTTTATCATAGGCAAATACCTTTTAACTCAGTCCATTGTTGTCGCCGCTTCACAGCGACTTTCGGCTAAAAACTTGCATTTAGTTTGTCAGTTGGCGTCAAATATCCCGTAATAAATTAGCGATACAATTTTGCTTGTAACGTATGACCCTATAGGCATATCATAAACAAATTTGTCTGATGAAAACATTAGATTAAATCTTGTTTTCAAATCCTTATATACTACTCTTGAATCTCTTTTCGTCCATAAAAAATTCAGCAAGAAAACGGTTTCATGAATTTTCGTGTTTCCTTGTATCGAAGACTAGGTACAATGGCCTAAACGGCAGAAGAAATTCGTATGCGAAAGATCTTAGGTAGCAAAAGGGAAATGAGCCTACTAATGAGTGAGAGGCTTCTACCTTTTGGTTCCGCCTTCGTTACCCTTTCCTTATGAAACGGTTCCTCTGCTGCAATTGACCCGCACATAGAAAGCAAAAGGTCAAAGAAAGGAAATTGAAGTACATATGAAACACTTCAACAAGTTCGTTCTCGTCGCTTCCACCCTCGCCGCAACCGCCACCTTGGCATCCTGCGGCTCCGCAGAGGATAAAAACATCCATCTGCAGCTCGTCCCGTCTAACGACCCGACTACCCTCCAGACTCGTGCGACCGCGCTCGCCCCGATCCTAGACAAGTATGCCCCTGGCTATAAGTTCACCATCGACGTCGGCACCTCCTACGCTGCCACCACCACCGCCCTTGAGGCCGGTCAGATCGATGGCGGCTTCCTAACCTCCTCTGGCTATGCCCAAGAGACCATTGAGCATGAAGGCGCCATCGACCTACTCCTTTCTGCTTCCCGCAAAGGCTATAAAGTCCAGGCTGATGATTTCCCGGGACTCACCAAGGCTGACCTAGAGAAGCAGCGCCAGGCCATGAACGGCAAAGATGGCTACAAGTATCGCGGCGAACAGTCCGATACCGAGGTCGCCTTCTATTGCTCCGTCGTCCTCACCCTCCGCGATGAGGTTCGTGCCGCCAAGGGCCTAGCTCCTCTTGATGCCGACAAAGATGGTGAAGTCTCCCTCGCTGAACTTCACGCTGCCAAGGCCAAGTGGGGCACCATGGGAGGCACCTCTTCCTCTGGCTTCATCTATCCGACCAAGTATATCTACGAGGGCGGCTACACCAAGGGCTTCATCGATGCCGCTGGCTATGAGGCGCTCTCCGCTGAAGACCAGGCCAAATCCATGATCACCGTCTCCCAGAAATCCTATCCGGCCGCCGTTGATAACCTCATGAATGGCGTTATCGACGTCGCCGTTGGCTTCTTCGATATCCGCTATGGCTCTGCTTTCGTCCAGGCTGATAGCAAATACAAGAACGACGAATCCATCTTCACCCAGACCTACACCCAGGCCGTTCTTGACCCGATCATGAACGACACCGTCTGCGCCTACTCTGGTCTTTCTCAGGCTAAGAAGGATGCCATCAAGACCGCTCTTAAGGGTGCTGTAAAAGATGGCGATATGAACACCGAAGGCACCGGCGCCTGGCTCCTATATCAGATCTATTCCCACACCGGCTATGTCGATGGCAAGGATTCTGATTACGAGGCCGCTCGCGATATGTACCGCTGGACTCTTAACGCCTCTAAGTAATCTTTCTCGATTGCTTCGATAAAACCTAAATAAATTAAGGCAGTTAGCCCTCGGAGTGTATGCTCCGGGGGCTATACGTGCATATAAAAAGGTCAGCATTTCTGACCGCTAGAAAAGGACGCGCTTATGCTAGAACTCAAGAACGTAGACAAGGTCTACCCTAACGGCTTCAAAGCCCTCAATAACGTCAGCCTGGAAGTCAAAGATGGCGAATTCATCTCCATCATCGGCCTTTCCGGCGCTGGCAAATCCACCCTTATCCGCTGCATCAACAGAATGCACGACATCCAGGGGGGCGAAATCCTGATTGACGGCGTCGATATCAGCAAACTCAAGGGGAAGGCTCTTCGCCAGCAGCGTCGTTCTATCGGCATGATCTTTCAGTCCTTCAACCTCGTAAGGAGGAGCAGCGTTTATAAAAACGTCCTCGGTGGCCGCGTCGGCTACCACAATACCTTCGAGACGATATTCGGAATTTACACTAAGGAAGAAAAGCTCCTCGCTTTGCAGAACCTAGATAAATTCGGAATATTGGATAAAGCCTATGTCCGCGCCGACCAGCTTTCCGGCGGCCAGCAGCAGCGTGTTGCCCTTGCTAGAGCCCTTACCCAGCAGCCGAAGATCCTCCTCGCGGATGAACCGGTTGCCTCCCTTGACCCGGCGACCACGATTGCCGTCATGAATGACTTCACCCGCATCAACAAGATGGGCATCACCATCATCGCCAACATGCACCACGTTGACTTGGCGAAGAAGTACTCCACCCGCATCATCGGCGTCCGCGCCGGCGAGATCGTCTTCGATGGCAAGCCAGAAGAAGTAGACGATGAGGTCTGCTTCAAAATCTATGGCAGACACCTAACCGCCAACGAGAACCTAGGCGCCTCCGTGGATGAGCTCCCCGATGAGCCAGTCGAAGGAAAAGAGGCTAAGTAACCTATGCCCTTCCTCGCCAAGAAAGACAATGCCTGGAGACGCTTCGCTATGAAGGCCTTCTACAAGGAAGTTGCCGTCGACCTAAGCGACGCCCAAGATGGCAGCAACGTCAAATATATCCGTAAGCCGCGTCTAACGAAGATGATTCTCATCCTTATCGCGGTGGCTATCGTCATCGTCCTCGCCACGATTCCTTTAAACACGTCTACCCGCGTCAGATGGAACTGGACCTATTTCTTCAAGCAATTCGCGGCCATGCTCAGCCCGAACCCCCGCCGCACCGTCGATTCAGCGGGCTGGTGGAGCTTTGCCTGGCAATCCTTTGCCGTCGGCATCCGCACTCCGCTAGTTAACGCGCAGCCCTTCCTTCATATCTTCTGCATCAACTTCGTCGGCACCGTCATCGGCTGCTTGCTTAGCGTGCCTGTCTATTACCTTTGCGCCCATAACGTGAACCATAACAAAGGGCTGCGAATTGCCGTTAAGATCTTCAACGATATCCTCCGCTGCATCCCGATGTTCATCCTTTGCGTCATCTTCGGATTGATCTTCGGCAACGGCGTCGCGCTCCCTTGCATCCTTGCCATCGCCTTATTCACCCTCGGCATCATGTACCAGATGATGTATGAGTACCTAGAGACCCTCAACATGAAGCCTTTTGAATCGATGAGGAGCTGCGGCGCCAATAACCTGCAAGCCGTCGCCTTGGGACTTCACCCTGAGGTTAAGCCGATGTTCTTCGCCTATGCGATCTATGTCCTGGAGATCAACATCCGCGCTTCTGTCGTTTTAAGCTACGTTGGCCTAACTAGCACCTACATGAACGCCCTTCAGACCTATATTGAGAACAACTACCTCGACTACATCGGCGCGATGCTTGTGCCTCTATTCATCGTCGTCGCCACTTTGCAGATTATCTCTAACACCTTAGTAAGGAGGCTAAAATGAGCGCGAAAGCCACCAATAAAAAGTCACCTTTCCGCAAGGTGATCAACTTCTTCGCCGGCGATACCCAGGGCATGACCCATTATGATGACCCCGTCTCTGCCTATGCCGCGAAGCCGAAGATGTGGATCGTGAACCTATTCTTCGTACTCTGCCTTATCCTCGCCTTCATCTATGCCTGCTTTGTCTCGGATATCTTCCTAGGCAATGACCGCCCTATCTCTTGGGATTTGGTTGGCGAAAGGCTTAACGACTTCGTCCATCCTGACTGGAGCTATTTCTTCGGATATGGCGAATACGTCTTCAAGGAATCCGTCGTCTATAACTGCCTCGTCACCCTTGGCGTCACGATTCTAGGCACCACGATCGGCTTCCTTCTCTCCATCCCCTTTGGCTTCTTTGCCTCCCATAAGCTATTTGGCAAATGGGCCAATATCTGCAGCTTCCTCCTTATCGCTATCCGCACCTTCCCGGAACTGTTGCTCGCCTTGTTCTTCGTCGGACTTGCCGGTCAGACCTGTGTCACCGCATTGCTTTGCCTTTCCATCCACTCTATCGGCATGATCGGCAAACTCTATGCCGATCAGCTCGATGAGCTTGACCTTGATGCATTAGAGGCCATGGATGCCTGCGGCGCCAACGCCATCCAGCGCGTCCATACCGCGGTTGTGCCGGAGATCATCCCAAGCTTCCTAAGCGTTGGACTATACCGCTTTGACATCAACCTCCGCACCGCCACCATGCTAGGCCTAGTCCTTAACCAGTCTGCCGGCGTCGGCTATTCCATCCTTCTAGATATCTCTAAGTCCGCCTACAGCAGACTTGGCGCCGATACCCTTGCCATCATCGTGATGATCGTTGCCGTCGATTTGTGGAGCTCTTGGCTAAGAAAGAAGCTTGTCTGATGAAGACCTTAATCATGCTAACCGGCGTTCCCGGCATGGGCAAAAGCACTTGGGCGCGTCAATATGCGTCAACGCATAAGGATGTCCTCATCGTCGATACCGATGAAGTCAGGAAGTCCATCACGGGCGATTACCATGTCTTCCCGGAGGATAGAAGAGTCATCTATGACAAAATGAGCGACATGGCTAGCGAATGGTTTGCCAGCCATGAGGGCGAATGCACCGTCATCGAGGACTCGACCTTCACGGATAACTATAGAAGAGAGTATTACATGCACCGCATAAAAGGGCAGGACTACTCGATTCTTCATATGTGCAAGCTCCATGACTATTCCCGTTGCTTCAAGCAGAATAAGATGAGAAAAGAAGAGAAGTGGGTGCCGGATGAAGCCATCCAGAACTTCATTGATCATTATGAGGAGCCTAGCGATGAGGTGAAGCGCCTCTTCGATAAGATAGAAGTCGACTATTGGGACTAAGCGGAATCCCCGCCTAGTCCTTTTTAGCCCTATTAATAGAAGTGGGTTTAGTGAAAAACCGACCCGCTTTTGCTTAAAAGGACCCATTCCTTTCGGGAACCGCCCTCTTTTCTTATACATATAATCTCTTTTCGTATTAGAATGGAGACAACATGAAAAAACAAACACGCACGGCATTGCTTCTATGTTTGCTTTCGGGCTCCTTGGTCTCCTGCGCTCATCCTGCTCCCTCGTTGGAGGATTACGTGAGCAAGGTATCCTTTTCTAGCGCCAAATGGAGCGAAGGCATCCGAGTCCTTCAGCTCACCGATACCCACCTTTCGATGATCGCCGACTTCACGGTGGAGACGGCCTATATTAAGGCTTTGGCGGAGAATACCAAAGCCGACATGATCATCACTACGGGCGATAACGTCCAATTCGGCAACGGCAAAACCGTTAAGAGGTTCTACCGGATGATGGACGCGGTCGGGCTTCCTTATGCGCTATCTTGGGGCAACCACGACCAGCAAGGCGTCTATAACCCCCATTTCCCGGGCGCGGAAAGCCATAACCATCCTCTATCTTTATATAAGGAAATCGATGATGACGTCTATGGAGAATCTAACTACGTCATTAACCTACATAAGGATGGAAGCGAGGCCCCTACTTTTCAGCTTTTCTCTCTTGATTCGGGTTCCCTATTTAACCAAGGCTTCCAGGATGGCTATGAAGTCCTCCATGATGATCAGATCGATTGGTATAAGAAAGAAGCGGAGGCCTATAAGACCTCTACTGGCTATACCCCCAATATCGCTTTCTTCCATATTGGCTTATGGGAGATGGAATATGCCTATCGCCTCGCGACCGGCAAAACCGATAGGGGCGCCCACCCAGGAAAAGTTACTGCCTACTCGGGAGAGATGAGAGAGAAGACCTGGACCCCAAGCCCAGAGTTAGGGAAGACCAGCGTCTATGTCGGATATAAGAGAACCAGCATGTTCGCCGAAGCCGAGAAGCATAACGCCAAAGGCATCCTTTTTGGCCACGACCACATCAATAACTTCGCGGCTAAGTACTATCTAGATTCCTCTAGGGCAACCGATCCTATCGCCTTGGTCTATGGCGTCAAGACAGGGCATGGCCTCTATTACGATGAGGACATGATCGGGGGCAACCTTCTCACCATCTTTGAAGATGGCTCCGTGCATTACCAAAGAGCCTACCAGCATTACGCGGACTCCTATGAAAACGGCAAAGGCTTCGATGGCCTTAAGGAGATCTTCTAATATGAAAAAGAGCGTTTATTTCTTTGTTTTAGAAATCCTGCTATACGCGATCTCCGGCATCTCCCTCTTCACTTGGAGCGAGTTCATGATCTACGTGATCGGCAGCACCGATAGCCATATGCTTAGCTACTCGCCTTTTATCTTGCTGACTTTGCTCCCCTCCTTCTTATTGCTATTTGTTCACCTATATTGGTACGCCCATTCTTTCTTTGCTAGAAAGCTAATGACCACCATCTTCGGCGTCTTCTTCGCATCCTATGGCTTATTGATGGCCTTACTCCCCATCGTCTTCCTTGCCAATAAGACCTACCCTAGCGTGGTAATGGGCAACGCGACCGCCCTATATCCGCTAGATTCGATTATCCTTGGCGTCATCCTTCTACTCATTGGCGTGTTGCTGCTACTCTATGCGAGAAAGAAGATGAAGGAGGAGTCCTTTCTCGCCGTTGAAGAAAAGCCAGGGAAAGCCTGGGGCATCGTCCGCGGCATCCTCACCTTTCTTTTCACCTATATCTCCGCGTGGTGGTTTGGCGATTTCATCTTTGCTTTCGTGGCGGCTGACTATGGCAATAACGTCTTCATTAGCCTAGTCATGTATCTATTGTTCGCTCACCCCGCGGTCATGCTATTGCTTTATCAAACTTTCTACCGGAAGAAGAAGTCGAGAAGATTCTGGTTCGTCTCCGCGATCTCTACCTTCTCCGCCTCCGCTTTGCTTATCGCCTCTTTCGCGATCTATAAGAGCGTTAACGGCATGCAGTTTGTCACGGAGTCGCTTACCTATGCCTTCCCATTAGACTTTGCGACCAGCAAAAATTTCGGCCCCATCGTCCTTATCCTTATGAACGCGGTTGCTCCTATAGTCTCGCTTGCAATGTATTTCCTCTCCAAGAGCAAGAAGGAAGAAGAACTAGAGCAAAAGGAAGAGGAAGAGTCTAAATAGCCTTCCCCTGAAGCCAAAGAATAAAAGCGTGTCATGAAAATGGGCCGGATTCGATTCCGGTCCAATTTTCTTATAGGCTTTTGTTTGCGTTCCCGGCGACTTTTCTAACTAGGCCTCTTGGGGCAAGCCTAGTGCCAAAGGCCAGTAGTTTGCTCGAGAGAGTCGGCAGGCAGATCGCTTTGTTCTTATCTAGGGCCTTCACCCCTTTTAATGCAACCTTGTAGGCATCTGCCCCGTGCTTGAACATCGGGCTGCCTTCTTTATTGGCGGAGGCTTTCTCAAATCCCGTCTTGGTGGGCCCAGGGCAAAGGGCGCTGACCTTGATGCCTTTGCCTTTTACCTCTTCGCGAAGCGCTTCTGAGAAAGAAAGGACGAAGGCTTTGGAGGCGTAATAGGTCGCCATATAGGGGCCTGCGCCAAAAGAGGCGAGGGAGGCGACGTTTAAGATCTTGCCTTCTTTCCTTTCGATCAAAGATGGCAAGAAGACATAGGTAAGCTGCATCAAGGCGGCGATATTGAGCTCAACCATGCCGTATTGCTTATTCCAATCCGCGTCAGCGAAAGCGGTAGCATCGCCATAGCCCGCGTTATTGATGAGGGTATCGACTTCAAGCTCGTTTTGCTTAACGAAGGAAGCGACTTCTATTGCCGCGTCTTTCTTGCTTAGGTCTAACGGCAAGATGAAGACGGAGATGCCATCTTGCTTCTCTAGCTCTTTTTGGATCTCCTCTAGCTTTCCTTTGCTTCTAGCGATGAGGAGTAGGTCATTCTTTCTAGAGGCGTAAATTTTGGCAAACTGCAGTCCTAGGCCGCTAGAGGCGCCGGTGATAAGGGTAATTTTCTTCATGGGAATAACGATAAGCCAACTGCAAAAGAAGGGAAACGATTTGATTAGGGAAAGAGAAAACTGGTTCCCTTTATTTCTTTTCCTACGGCAACGAGAGAAAGCTTTTGCCTCATCATGAGGCGAAAACATTAAAAAGCGGCCTTTCCGTTGGATGTTTTGTTAATGCCAGATCCTTCTGGGGCTTTTAGACTCACCTTCTTAGGGGTGATCGCGAAGCAAATCTCCCCCCTTCCTTAAGGAAGTTCTTTACCTATGGCCGCGGATAAAGTATAGTTTGGGCGCGGATATCCCGTCGCGGATCCGTTATTGAGTCAATTTTTGGAGTGGCCTCAACAAGCCACTCTTTCTATTGATAAGGAGGTTTCATGAGTCAGATTGAGACTAGCATTCTCGAAATGCTACAGCCCGCCGTCAAAGCATCAGGCTACGACATCAGTTCCCTTTCCTTGAAGAATTCCAAGGATGGGATGCAACTCGCGATCGTCGTCGATCGCGTCGCCCCCATCTCGTTGGAAGACATCGTCAAAGTCAGCGACATCGTCTCGGAGATCCTTGATAAGGAAGACCCGATCCAAGATGCCTATACCCTTGATGTGTCTAGCCTAGGCGCAGAGAAGCCCATCGCCTTAGATGCGCTCCCCCTCTACGCAGGAAGGTATGTGAATCTCCATCTTTCCCACCCCTATAAAGGGGAGAACATCCTCGAGGGCAAGTTCGTCAGGATTGAAGGCGATAACCTTGTCCTTGAGATCCGCGACAAATCCAGGAAGAAAGAGATTTCCTTCCCCCTTTCCGACGTCGACCGCGCGAGGCTCGCGATCGAATTCTAAATTGCCTCACCAACAACCAAGTATTTGAGCATTCACTTAGGAGAAAATCATGCCAAAGAAAAAAGTCGAAGAGATGCCGAAGTTCGTTGACGCCCTCCGCGAGGTCGCCGATGCCAAGGGACTTAGTGACGAACAGGTCATCACCGCGCTAGAAGAAGCGATTCAGCGCGCCTACATCAAGTATCTAGGCGGCGGAGACGATGCTGTTGTCTCTTGCCACGTCGATCCGGAAACCGGACACGTCGATCTCGCCCAGATCAAAAAGGTTGTCGAGGAAGTCCAGGATGACTACCTCGAGATCTCCGTCGAAGATGCCAACGCCACCGTCAAGGGCAAGAAGTCGAAATACGCCCCCGGCGATGACTTCGCCATCCCCTGCCCGCTTGAGCAAGTTACCAAGCTGACCGCCATGGCCGTCAAGAGCAACCTCCGTCAGCGTCTAGCCGAAGCTGAGCGCACCGCCCTCTATGAGGTCTATAAGGACCACATCGGGGAGATGATGACCGGCACCGTCGTCAAAGCCGACGACAGAGGCGTCACCATCCGCATCGGCCGCACCTATATCGAAATGGGCCGCCGTGAGCTTATCGGCGATGAGTACTTCAAGATCGATGAACCCATCAAGGTCTACATCCAGGAAGTCCGCTCCGTCTTAAACGAAGAAGGCAAGCCGGCCAAAGGCCCGCAGATCGAGGCCACCCGCGCTTCCGAAGGCTTCCTCAAGAGACTCTTCGAGGAAGAAATCCACGAAATCTATGATGGCACCGTCGTCATCAAGGCGATCGCCCGCCAGGCTGGCATCCGTTCCAAGGTTGCCGTCGCCTCCAACAATGAAGATGTCGACGCTACCGGCGCCTGCATCGGCCAGGGCGGTCAGCGCATCCAGAAGATCGTCGCCCAGCTAGGCAATGGCAAGAACAAGGAAAAGATCGACGTCGTCAACTATTCCGACAACCACGGCCTCTTCATCATCGAAGCCGTCCGTCCGGTCACCCCGCTTGGCGTCGCCATCAACGAGGAAGAGAAGACCGCTATCGTCGTCATCAATGATGGCGACCTCCCGCTAGCCATGGGTAAATTCCGCGCTAACGTCAACCTTGCCTCCAAGCTCACCGGCTATAAGCTGGAGATGCTTGAGAAGTCCATCGCCGACAGGAAGGGTATCACCTACACCACCGTCGAAGAATGGAAGGCCATGGCGGAAGAAGAGCGCCGCGCCAAGGAGAAGGAGGAATACCTTAACCAAGTCCGCCTTGAAGCCGAGCGCAAGGCCGCAGAAGAAGCTGCCGAAGAAGCGCGCAAGGCCGCTGAAGAAGCCGCTGCTAAAGAAGAAGCCGCTGCCAAAGTCGCCACCGAGAACGCCGTTGAGGCCGCCCCGGTCGCCGAAGAGAAGCCAGTCGTCGCCCCGAAGGCCGCTGCCTCCGTCGAAGACTTCCCAGCCGAAGCCGCCAATCCGGCTGCCGCCGCCCTCGCCGCCTTCAAGGCTGCTGAGGCAAAGAAAGCGGAAGAAGCTGCCGCTCCGAAGAAGGAAGAGACTGTTGAGACCGCTGAGGTCAAGACCACCACTACCCTCTCTGACCTAGAGAAGGAACTCGAATCCGCCAAGGAGAAGAAGACCCGCTCCGTCACCAAGAAGCGCCCGCGCAAGATCACCGAAGAGGAAGTCAAGCGCGAGACCCCGGTCGCTCCGGTCGCCCCGAACCAATCCGCCATGCCTGTCTATACCGAAGAAGAGCTTGCTGATATCGAAGCCGAAGAGAAGAACTACGACTCCTATGAAGGCGATACCGAAGAGGATATCGACGAGGATTACAGCGAGTACGATCAGTACTACGACGACGATAAGTAATGAAAATCAACAACTCCCGCCTCGATGTTGCAAGCCACAAGCGCTTCCCCAAGGAAGACTTGTTCCGCTTCGTAAGCGTCGATGGCAAGCTTCTTCTTGATGAGGATGGCACCTTGCCAGGCCGAGGCTTCTACCTCCGCCGCGACAAGGCTTCCATCGCCCTCGTCAAGAAGAAAGGCACCCTTGCTCGCCTTAGCAAAGGCGCAAGCGTCGACGACGCGCTATATGCGCGATTAGAGGAACTATGCTAGATAAACCCTTATCCTTCCTAGGACTTCTCAATAAAGGCGGCAATTTGATCTTCGGCGAGACCCTTCTTCATAGCAGGAATCTCAACCTTATCATCTTAGCCACCGACGTCGCCCCGGCCCAGGGCAAGAAATTCGAGGCGTTCATCGCCAAGCATGGGCTATTGGTCGATAGAACCTATACCAAAGCGCAGCTAGGAGAGGCGCTAGGTTACCCAGCTCTCAGCGCCATCGGCATCCGCAATAGGAAGGCCGCTAAGGCATATTTGGAGAAGCTAGAGGCCAAAGAGTAATTCTCCCCTGCCTATTTGCTATCTTTACGAAAGGAGCATAAGCATGAAGAAAAAGCAAAATTTCGGACCCAAGATGTCTGACCAGAAGAAATCTGGCAATAGTCGCGGCAATAACCGCGTCAGCAACTTCGATCCGTCCCGTCGCAACAGCAAGAAAGAGGAATTCGCCAAAGTCAATGGTGGCGTCTTCGTCTATTCCAAGCCCCTTTCCGTTGCAGAGCTCAGCAAGGCCATCAACGTGCCTTCCACTGAGATCATCAAGTACCTTTTCCTCCAGGGAAAGGCCGTCACCATCAACCAGATGCTCGACGATGACACCATCGGCGAGCTTTGCCTCCAGTTTGGCTATGACTTCAAGAAGGAGCAGAACGTTGACGCCGCCCACTTCGAAGAACTCAAGATCGAGGATGATCCTTCCTTGCTGAAGGAGCGCCCGGCCGTCGTCACCATCATGGGCCACGTCGACCATGGCAAGACCACCCTTATCGATGCCATCCGCTCTTCTCACATCGTCGATACCGAAGCCGGCGGCATCTCCCAGGAGATCGGCGCCTACCAGAAGGAAATCCACGGCAAGAAGATCACCTTCATCGACACTCCGGGCCACGCGGCCTTCACCGCGATGAGAGCCCGTGGCGCTTCCGTCACCGACATCGTTATTCTTGTCGTCGCCGCTGACGACGGCGTCATGCCGCAGACCATCGAGGCCATCGACCATGCCAAAGCCGCTGGCGTTCCTATCATCGTCGCAATCAACAAGATCGATGTTCCGGGCGCGAATCCGCACAAGGTTCTCGAAGGGCTTATGGCACATGATGTCATCGCCGAAGAATATGGCGGCGACGTCATGTGCGTGCAAATCTCCGCGAAGAAAGGCATCGGCATCGATGACCTTCTCGATATGGTCTTGCTCAAGGCTGAAATGCTTGAGCTTAAGGCCAACCCAGCCCGTTACGCCATCGGCACCGTCCTTGAGGCGGAGCTTGATAAAGGCGTTGGCCCGAAGGCTACCCTCCTTGTCCAGAACGGCACCCTCAACATGGGCGACTATGTCGTCGTTGGCGAAACCTATGGCAAGGTCAGGCGCATGACCAACGAATTCGGCACGATCATGAAGACCGCTGGACCTAGCGCCCCTGTCTCCGTCATCGGCTTGGCCGATGTCCCCTCTGCCGGCGACCGCTTCATGGCCTTCCCGGAAGAGAGGCAGGCCAAGGAAATCGCCGAGAAGCGTCAGCTTGAGAAGACCGCCCAGCAAAGAGCTGGCACCGCGGCCCTCACCCTCAACGACCTCAATAACCTCATCACCTCCGGCAAGATCCAGGATATCAACGTCATTGTCAAAGCCGATACCGATGGCACTGCTGAGGCCTTGAAGGCAAACCTTGAGAAGATGTCCACCGACACCATCAAGGTCCATGTCCTATTGGCGAGCGCCGGCGCAATCTCCGATTCCGATATCCTTCTCGCCTCCGCCTCCCATGCCATAATCTTCGGCTTCAACGTCCGTCCAGACGCCAGAGTCAGAGCCATGGCTGAGGAGAACAAGGTTGAGATCCACCTTCACAAGATCATCTATGAACTCCTCGATGAGATGGAAGCCGCCCTTAAGGGCATGGCCATCACCGAGAAGGTCGAATCCGTCACCGGCGAAGCCGAGATCCGCCACCTCTGGAAGATGGTCCACGTCGGCACCATCGCCGGCGCCTATGTCCGCAGCGGCGTCATTAAGAGCAAGGAAAAGGTCCGCCTTATCCGCGATGGCGTCGTCATCTATGATGGCGTCCTCGGCTCTTTGAAGCGATTCAAGGATGACGCAAGCGAAGTCAAGCAGGGCTACGAATGCGGCTTTACGATCTCCGGATATAACGACATCAAGGAAGGCGACGTTGTCGAAGCCTACGAGATGGTCGAGAAGAAGGACTAATTCATGGCTAACCGTCAAGGAAGAATGAAGGCCATCATCGGCAAATACATCTCCGAGATCGTTCAGCGTGAGATCAAAGATCCGCATCTGGGCATGATCTCCATCAACGAGGTCATCGTCAACGATGACTACTCGCTGGCGAAGGTCTATGTCACCTTCTTCAACGCCAAGTATCCCCTTCAGGCCTTAGAGCAACTAAAGAAGCACGAAGGCTTCGTTAGAAGCTTCTTGTCCAAGAAGATGAATGTCTATAAGGTTCCGGTCATCCGCTTCGTCTATGATGAGAGCTTCGACCGCGCTCAGCGCATCGAAGAGGCTCTCCGCAAAGAAGAAGCCGAACTGCAAGCCTTGAAGAAATAACTCCTGCAATGGCAATTAGCCCCGATATAAAGTCGGGGCTATTTTGTAAATGGCTTGATCTTAGTGACGCCTAGAAGATCGATTTGCTGGGCAAGAACCTTGGCTCCTTTTCTAGGGTATAATCCGAATTCGTCATCGATAGCATCTCTTCTTTCTATTGAAATAGGCACTAGCTTCCATACGAGCCTAGTGCCTTTCGCCTATTTCAATTTGTTTCCTTCCTTAACCAAAAAGCTGCAGGGTTTTAGCCTAGCTTCCATTTCCTTCTTCACTTGCTGGTAGAAGGCTTTCTTCTCCTGTACGTTAAGATTGCCTTCAACTCTTTCAAACAAGACCTTATGGTAGCCTCCTTCCAGAAGGCGAAGCGAGCCAACCAACTGATGGCCTTTATATAGAAGAAGATTATCAAGTTTAGAATTTAATTCGGGTAGATAAGGATATTCTTTCCTTAGTTCGATATATGAAATCACACCTTCTTTGCTATCGATCTCTTTATAGGAAAGATGGTCATCAAAAGGATTCTTTCTCTCTTTCGCCTAGGTGGAGACGATCACTTTCTTTAGGTTCTCTTTCTCTTCTAGCGCCAGCAAGAAGACATCCTCTTTGTCAATAAGAGAGTAGTTATCGTCCAGAAGGCAGATATCGCCTAGGATTTTGCGTAATGAGTGCAGCTTCATGGTCAAAACGCGGGTAGATTATAGTCAAGAAGCGCAATTTGATGAAATGTCATGGTCCTTTTCGATATAATCTAAACCGTTATGACTGATGGAATCCTCATTCTAGACAAAGACGAAGGCGTGACCTCCCGCCATGTCGATAACCAAGTCGGCCACCTCTTCGGCACCCGTCACGTTGGCCATCTTGGCACCCTTGACCCTTTCGCGACTGGGCTTCTAGTCGTTGCCGTAGGCAAAGGCAATAAGTTCCTCCCCTACCTTAGCGATGGCAGGAAGACCTATATCGCCTCGCTAAAACTTGGGACCTCCACCACGACTGGCGACCCTAGCGGAGAAGTGCTTGAAACTAAGCCTATCCCCCGCATTACCGATAGGGATATCGCCGACTTGCTGAAGACTTTCTTAGGCAAATCGATGCAGGTCCCTCCGATGACCAGCGCCATCAAAATAAATGGGGAAGCCCTCTATAAGAAAGCCCATCGCGGCGAGGAGATAGAAAGAAAGCCAAGGGAGATCGAAGTCTTTGAGATCTCAATGTTGCTTCGCCTAGGCTCTAGAATCGACTTTTTGGTCACTGTCTCTAGCGGCACCTATATCAGGGTCCTTGCCGAAGATATCGCCAAAAAGCTAGGAACGGTAGGACACCTTACCGCCCTTCGCCGCATCAAAGTCGGCGACATCGATATCTCTAAGGCCAAGAAGCTCTCCCATCTTTCCACTTCCGACCTTCTTGAGCCGACTCCCTATGTCGATTTGCCTCACTTCGAGGTCAATGACTATGGCCATACCCGCGTGCTTAACGGGATGAAGCTGACGTTCCCCTCGACGGAAGAGAAGATATTGGTCACCTATCAAGGAAAGGCGGTCGCGATCTATGCCTATAAAGAGGAAGACCAGCAATACCATTGCTTCCGCGGACTATTCTAAAAACATGGAAATCATTCGTTTTGACTATAAAAACCTGCCGCCAAAGAAAGAGGGCCTTACCCTTGCTTTAGGCACCTTCGATGGCTTTCATAAAGGGCATCAAAGGATTCTGATCGAGACCAGCCTTCATGCAAAAAATGAAGCTGGCATCCTTCTTTTTAGCTGTTCTCCTTCGAAGGTCCTCCATTTAGGCAAGACCGAGGAGGTGCTTACCTCCTTAGAGGATCAGCTTTGCTATGCGGAAAAGCTGCGCATGGATGTCGCCTATATCGTGGAGGCCACTAGAGAGTTCTTCTCTTTATCGAAAGATGGCTTCATGGACCTTCTTGAGAGCTTAGGCGCCACCTCCCTCGTCGCCGGGGCCGACTATACCTTCGGCAATGCCGGCGAAGGAAGCGTCGAGGACTTAAAGAAGAGATTCAAGACCTTTGTTGTTCCTTTGGTCAAGCAGAACGGGAAGAAGATCTCCACTCGCGATATCAAGGCGATGCTGAAAAATGGCGATGCCAAGGAAGCCTGGGAGAACCTAGGCCACCCCTATGAAGTGAAGGGCAAAGTCGTCCATGGGCTGGAGAATGGCAGAAAGATCGGCTTCCCGACGCTTAATATCGAGCTCTCCGCGGATTACCTTATCCCGAAATATGGCGTCTATTATGGCATCTGCTACCTATCTGGGGTTCCCCATAAGGCCATGGTCAACGTCGGCAATAACCCTACGATCGGCGTCTTGAAGAAAGCCAACATCGAGGCGTACCTTCTTGACTATGAAGGCGATGCCTATGGCAAGACGGTGTATCTAAGCTTCCTCGACTATGAACGAGAAGAGAGGAAGTTTGCTTCCCTGCAGCAACTAAAATCCCAATTGGAGATCGATAAGGAATGGATCAGGAAGCATCAGTGATGGTCCCTGGCTTTTTTTCTTCTCGCCATGAAAAAAAGAAATGACTGCGAGGCCATTTCTTTTTATTTCCTACCAAACCCAGGAGATCTCATGGACGTAGCAAGCGTAATTCGATTCGTTATGGATTCGGAAGTAGAGGTAGGAAGGAGTGGTTTCATAGTTGGCCGTATATAAGGTGCCAGCTTCATGCGTAGCGGATTCGTTGCCGGACTCCTTTGCCTCGATATCCGTTCCGTTTTTCTCTTCCATGCAATCGGAAAGGGATTGATATCCGGTGACTGCGGGGAAGAAGGTGGCATCGGTAGGATAGGGGACGCCATCGACATAGGTATTGAAGGACTGCCCCATGATGGTGATGCTAAGCATTCCGCAGATGGCATCGCGGTTATAGAGGTAGGAATCCGCCTTCTTCATCTGCAGCAAAGGAGTGGAGAACTTACCCGTATTCAGCCCGATGTTATGGAAGGCGAATTCATGGCCACCCGAAGTCATCACTCCATCAGGAGCATAGCCACTCGAGGGCATAGCCGGGGCGTCGCTGCCATGGATGGTTAGCGTGCCGCCTGGGGCAACAAGGCTTTCGCTGGCCGAACTTTCTTCGCTGACCAAGCTTTCTTCCTTGCTGGAGGTTTCTTCGCTAGAAGGCTTCGTCTCGCCGGAAGAGGGGAGGGGCTCATTATAAGAATTGACGGAAACTGGCTCTATAGCACTCCCGCAGGAAGCAAGCAACAAGCAGGAAGATAGAAGCAATGCTTTGGATAATTGACGCATAGAGATCTCCTTAAATTCGACTAACTATAACATGGCTGTTCGTTTTACTCCACTTTTGCTCGATGGAGTGTCCTTTGCCTTAGGCAAGCGGGCAAAGACCTAGCAAAAGGCTTGCCTCTAGCAATTTATCTTGCTTCATAGGATAGTTATGAGGTTATGAACATTGTCATTGCAATCGCGGAAGAGCTTAAGCTTAAGCCTACTTCCGTCAATGCTGCTATTAAGCTGCTCGATGAAGGGGATACCGTCCCTTTCATCGCTAGATATCGAAAAGAGGCCACCGGCGGATTGACCGATGCTGATCTCCGCCTTTTGGAAGAAAGGCTCAAATACCTTCGTAACCTGCAGGAGAGAATGGACGCCTGCCTTTCCTCTATCGAAGGGCAGGGCAAGCTCACGGATGATCTTAGACTATCGATCGAAAACGCGAAGACCCTCGCCGAAGTCGAAGACCTTTATCGCCCTTATAAGCAAAAGAGAAAAACCCGCGCCGTCTTGGCCAAAGAACGCGGCCTAGAGCCTCTTGCCGAATATATCAAAAAGGGAAGAAGGGGCAATGGCTTCGAGGCTTTGCTCTCCTCTATTATCGACCAGGGGAAAGGCGTCAAAACCAAAGAAGACGCCTTGCAGGGCGCTAGCGACATCATCGCCGAAGAGATCGCCGACAACGCGACTTATCGCGCCTATATCAAGGCCCTTATCCATGATGATGGCTATATCGTCTCTAGGGAAATCAAAAAGGATGAGCGCGATACCTATCGCCTTTATGCCGATTTCCGTAACCGCGTCTCTTCTATCCCTTCTTACCGCGTATTAGCCCTTAACCGCGGCGAGAAAGATGGCTATTTGAAGGTGACGTTAGACTATTCTCTCCCCGCCATTTCTAAGCGCATCGCCTACGACTATACCTACCATAACGATTTCAAGGAGCTCCTCGACGAGTGCATTGAAGATGCCTGCAAGAGGCTTATCCTCCCAAGCGTAGAAAACGAGATCAGGAATTCTCTCACCGAGAAGGCGGAGGATGAATCTATTGAGGTCTTTAAGAAGAACCTGAAGTCGTTGTTGCTTTATCCGCCGCTAAAAGGCAAGACGGTCCTAGGCTTCGACCCAGGCTTCCGCACCGGCTGCAAATACGCTCTTCTTACCCCTAATGGCATCCCTACCAAAGTCGGCATCGTCAATATCACCGCCGCCTCCAAGGCTGAGGTAGAAAGAGCTAGAGGGGAGCTACTTAACCTATTGTCCCGCAACAAGGTCGACTACATCGCCCTAGGTAACGGCACCGCCTCAAGAGAATCCGAAGCCGAGCTATCGAAGCTTATCAAGGATTACAACATCCCCACCAAGATCTTCATCGTCTCCGAAAGCGGCGCCTCCGTCTATTCCGCCTCCAAGCTTGCCGAAGAGGAATTCCCTGACCTAACCGTCGAGAAAAGGAGCGCTATCTCTCTTGCTAGACGCCTTCAAGATCCTCTAAACGAACTCGTGAAGATCGAGCCCAAAGCCATGGGCGTTGGCCAGTATCAGCACGATATGAACCAGACCAAGCTCAACGACTCCCTTAGAACCGTCGTTGAAGACTGCGTCAACGCAGTCGGCATCAATCTCAACAATGCCTCCGCCTCCGTCCTTCAATATGTCTCCGGCATCAACAAGACCGTTGCCAGTAACATCTATAACTATCTGAAGGACAACGGCCCCTTCGCCAAAAGAAGCGATTTGAAGAAAGTCCCCAAGCTTGGCCCGAAAGCCTATGAGCAGGCCGCAGGCTTCTTGCGCATCTATGGCGGCGAAGAGCCTCTTGATGCCACCTCCATCCACCCAGAATCCTATAAGGAAGCAAAAGCCATCCTCAAGAAGACCGGCATCGATATCCTTAAAGATTCCTTGCAGGAGAAGGAGAAAAAGCTCTCTTCCTTCGATAAGGATGCCTTTATCGTTAGCAGCGGCATTGGCAAAGAGACCCTCAACGATATCCTTGAGGAAATCAAGCGCCCAGGACGCGATATCCGCGAAGAGGCCAAGGTCGTTACGCTAAATAACGAAGTCAAAGACATCAAAGACCTCAAAGAGGGCATGATCTTAAACGGCACCGTCAGGAACATCATGGACTTCGGCATGTTCGTCGATATCAACGTCCATCAAGATGGCCTTGTCCACATCAGCGAAGTCAGCAAGAAGTATTGCCGCGACATCTCCTCCCTTTACTCCATCGGGGACGTCGTCAAAGTGAAAGTCATCTCCGTCGACGTCGAAAGAAAACGCATTGGCTTGTCCATTAAGCAAGTCGCCTAAATAGCGGAAAAAACCGGGCATGCGCATGATTGCATTGCCCGGTTATTTCTTTTATGCGGTCTTGGAAAGATCGGTGGAAAAGCTATTGATGGAGGCGTTAAGCTTCTTTCCGCTAACTAGCTCGACACCGGCTTTCTATGATAGCAAAGAGATATTGATCTCTCCGATTTCGGCAGTATAAGGGATTTAGATGCCGATAGCTTTATCTTTGGATTGCTTAAAGGCATGCTCGCCTATTCTTAAGAAGTGGATGTCTAGGTTTTCGCTAAGGAAAGAAAACGCGTTGGGCAAAAGCGCCTTTGCCACTCTGGATGAAGATTGAGCAGAATGTAAGCGAATAAGCAGCAAATGCATGGCTTAAAGGAAAGCGAATAACCCATTTGGGAGAAGAAGCGATATGGAAATGGCATGATGAAAACCTACAATATAGGCAAGGCATCCATAAAAGCGTTTCCATTGAACGCCTTCTCCCTTTTCTATTGAAAAGAAAGTACTAGGATAAAGCGACCATGAAGAAGCAGCGTACCTTAATGCAACTATTCGTCCCGATCTTCTTTGAGACTCTTTTCATGATGATCATGGGCAGCGTCGATACTCTGATGCTTTCTAGCGTCTCGGATAAGGCCGTCGGCAGCGTTGGGGCCTCTAACACCTACTTAGATGTCTTCACCATCACCTTCGCGGTCATCTCCTCCGGCATGCTCGCCGTCATGACGCAGTATATCGGCGCGAAGAAAGAAGGGGTTACCCGAAAGGCGCTGCTTTTTGGCCTTATCTTCAATGGCGTCCTTGGCCTAGCGGTGGCCCTCATCCTTTTCTTTGCCGCTAAGCCGATCTTAACGGTCTTAGGCATTGCCATAGATTTGCTTGAGGATGCGACGACTTACATGAGCATCGTCGGCGCCTCTTGCTTATTTACCGCCCTTACCCCGATCTTCACCGCCTACCTGCGCGCTTTTGGCTATACCAAGGAGCCGCTTATCGCCAATATCGTCGCCAATATCGCTAACGTCGTCTTGAATAGCGTCTTCCTCTTCGGCATGGGGATGGGAGTGGCAGGCGTCGCTTTGGCCACCCTTATCTCTAGAGCAGTCGGCTTAGCTCTAGCGATGCTATTTAGCTTCATCCTCATCCATCCTTCTAAAGAAGATGGCGGCGTCTCCATGAGGATCGTCATCACCAATATCCTCCGCGTTGGCCTTCCTAGCGCGATGGAGAACATGGTCTATAACATTGCGATGGCCATCGTCATGAAGGCCCTTAACTATATGTCTAAGGATGGCATCTACGTCACCGTCCGCTCCTATGGCGTCCAGATTGGCAACTTCACCTATTGCGCTGGCTTGGCCTTAGCTACCGCCAACTCCATCATCGTTGGCTGGAAGATTGGGCAAGGCAAGCTAGATGAAGTGAAGAAGGACACCCTGAAGGTTTTGAAAATCGGCTTAGGAATCTCTTTGGGAATGGGCGCGATCATGGCAGGGCTTTCTCCCCTTATCATGCGCATTTTCACCGATGATCCCAAAGTCATCCATCTTGTCTTCCTTTGCCTTTGGATTGATGTGGCGCTGGAATCTGGCAGAACGAGCAACCTCATCTTGGGCATGGCCCTTAAGACGAGCGGCGACGCCCTCTTCACCGTCATAATCGGAACAATCTTCATGTTCCTTTTCGCCTCTGGAGGCTCTTGGCTATTCGGCGTCGCCGCCAATTGGACCATCCTTGGCGTTTGGGCAAGCCTTGCCGCTGATGAATCCTCAAGAGGGCTTCTTATGTATCTTCGCTGGAAGAGCGAGAAGTGGAAAAAGAAAGTGCTCGTTCACGACTAACCGCGTTAAATGAGGGCGATTATGTAGAAAACCGCCCTCATTTTTAGTCCTTTCATCCTCTATGCCATATCGATGAGGCTTGGATGGCTAGATGCAAAGAAGTGTTCGATTACGTGAAGGATGAAGAAATCTGCTGCATCATCAACGCCCATCTTGATAGGAAGAACCTGACCTCGGCTAGGCCAGGATATATTGAGGCTTTGATGAAATAAAGAGCTTTGCCTTGCAAGCCTATCCGCAAAAAAGACCACCTTTCGCGGTGGCCTTTTGAATAGATTCGTAACGTTCTTCTTAAGTTGCTATAGGTTTATAGCTGCCTTTGTCATCCCTTTCCTTGCTTCGAATTCAGGCTTATTTTGGCCATGCTTTTTTAAATAGACGCCAAATAGAACTAGGGCAACGACGCAGCAGATGGCATCGGCAATCGGGGTAGCGGCAACGATGCCATAGGTTGGGATGACGCCCTGAAGAATGAACATAAGCGGGATATCGACGATCCCTTTCCTTAGCAAGGCAAGTAGCAAGGAGCGGTAGGCGCAGCCAACGGCCTGGAAGAAGGAGATGATCGAATAGGCAATCGCGGAGAAAGGTGCGCCGATGCAGAAGATGCGTAGGAACGCGATGCCATATCCTAAGGATTCGCTGGTCTCGCTTGAGATGAAGATCTGGATAAGAGGCTTGGCGAAGACTAGGCTAATGACCATTGCGATCGTTGCGATGCCTAAGGAGATGGCGCCGCTAGTGTAAACGACGCTCTTCATGCGCTTTCTATTGCCGCTAGCCTTGTTATAGGCGATGAGCGGCAATACGCCTTGCGCCATTCCCCTGACGACGGAATGGGCGAACATGTTGACCTTTTTGGCAACGCCAACGCCAGCCTGGGCAGAAAGGGAGACCCCCTGCATGAGATTATCAAGAATCGCATAGGAGATGTTCTCGCATAGGGTCATTAAGCAAGCCGGCATCCCGATCTTCAGCACATCAAGGGCGAGGCGATTTTCGAATAGCCTTTTGCCGATTTTCATGGAGAAGAAAAGCTTTTTGCGCAAAGCCAAGAAGATGACGATGTAATAGGCAAGGGCAATAACGTTGGATAAGCCGGTAGCCAAAGCGGCTCCCGCGATGACGTTATCCTTCATGATTACGAACATGAATAACGGGTCTAATGCCATGTTGAGGAGTCCGCCGATTACGATGCCCAAAGAGGCGTGAAGCGAATATCCTTCCGCACGGATAAGATGAGAGAAGAGGGTATTGATGGAGGTAGGGACGCCGCAGGCGACGACGGCGATAAGAAGATAGATCTTCGCGCTTTCATGGACGGCGACGTCGCCCCCGCCTAGCAAATCGATGAAGAAGTCACTGGCGAAAAACGCGAATAGGCAATAAAGGATAGAGACGAGAAGGCATCCCCAAATAGCAAAGCTAAACGCCGACTTCGCGCGTTTCCAATCTCCTTTGCCCATGGCTCTGCCCATGACGCTAGATCCACCAACGCCAAAGAGGTTGGAAATGGCGCTAAGGAACATAAACGCAGGCATGCATACGGTGACCGCGGCAAGAAGGCGATCTTGCTTAGCCAGCCCGACGAAGAAGGTGTCGGCCATGTTGTAGATGACTAAGATCAATTGGCCGATGACGCTAGGGATGGCCAAAGTCAATACGCTTCCTAATACAGGACGTTCTTCAAAAAGCTCTTTTTCTTTTTCCTTCATGGATGCTACCCCCTAATTCCTGCAAATCATAATCGTTTTGATGGAAGTGAGGGATAAAAGGTTTTATGATTTTCATAAGAAAAACTTATAAGGAGAACGAACAATGATCGATGGGAAGCTCTTAACGCTTATCAAAGTCGCGGAAGAGGGGTCTTTCTCCAGGGCCGCCAAAAGCCTTGGCTTAACTCAGCCAGCCGTCTCTAACCATATCAAAACGCTGGAATCTGAGCTTAACTGCCAGCTCTTCATTCGCAATAACAATGTCGCAAAACTCACTGATGAAGGCGAAATTGCCGTCCATTATGCCAAAAGGATGGAAGCTCTTTATGCTAGAATGGACCAAAAAATCGCTGACTATCAGCAGAACCGTTTCTCCTTATCCATCGGCATCACCCACACTGCCCAGAACTCTCCTATCGTCGAGGCAATCGCTAAGTATGCAGCGGAAAAAGGAGGAGTCCACATAAATTTTGTTTCTGGGTATATAAAAGAACTTTATGAGCAACTTGATGAATATGTGCTTGATATGGCGGTAGTCGAAGGCAGTAACGAAGACCCATCCTTCAACTCGGTCTTGCTCGATACGGATACGCTTCTTGTGGCGATGTCTCCCCGCAACCACCTCGCAAGCAAGGCAACCTTGACCCTGGATGATCTAAGGAAGGAAAAGCTTATCCTCCGCAGCAAAGGCTCAGCCACCCGTTCCTTGTTTGAGGCATCGCTAGAATCCCATGAGTCCCACATCAAAGAATTCGACGTCCTTGTCGAATCGGAATCCCTTAACGTCATCAAAGACCTCGTCATGAAGGATTCTGGCGTATCGATTCTCCCCGCCTCTAGCTGCGTCTCTGAGGTAAAGAAGGGCAAGCTGGTTTTGCTCCCCATCATCGGCCTGCCGATGACGCGACAAGTCAACATCGTCGTCAGGAAGAGCTTCAAGAGGATGGATATCCTCGATGGCATCGTCTCCAGCTATCGCAAGATGATGGGAGGGGCTATTTAATCCAAAAGCATAATAAAACCCAGCACCTTGCGATGCTGGGCGTCTTTGCTATCTTGCCGATTAGTTATTGGCTGCGGCTTCGGCCTCAGCCTTTTTCTTGGCGTCGAATTTCTTTCTTTCCGGAGTGGAGAGAATCCTCTTTCTCATGCGGAAGGTGGAAGGAGTGACTTCGACCAGCTCATCGGAGTTGATGTAGTCGAGGCAGGCTTCCAGGGTCATCTTGCGCGGAGACTTGAGAACGACGGTCTGATCCTTGTTGGAGGAGCGGACGTTGGTCTGAGCCTTGGCGGCGGTGACGTTGACGGCTAGGTCGACCGGGTAGCGGTGCTCACCGACGATCATGCCTTCGTAGCAGATGGTGCCCGGAAGGATGAACATGGTGCCGTGCTCTTCGACCTTCTCGATGGAGTAGGGGGTAGCCGGGCCCTTATCGACGGAGACGAGGACGCCGATGGAGCGCTCGCCGACGACATTGCGGAACATCGGGCGATATTCGCGGAAGGTGTGGTTGATGATGCCATAGCCCTTGGTGAGGGTGAGGAAGTTATTGACGAAACCTAGCAACCCACGGGACGGGATGATATAGGTAACGCGGGTCTGGCCGTTATTTTCGCTCATATCCTGCATCTGGCCGCCGCGCTGGCCGAGGATATCCATGATATCGCCGACGAATTCGGAGGGGACATCGATCTGGACGTCTTCATAGGGTTCGCACTTAACGCCATTGATTTCCTTGATGATGACAGAAGGCTTGGATACTTCGAGCTCATATCCTTCGCGCCTCATGGTTTCGATGAGAACGGATAGGTGGAGCTCACCGCGACCGGAGACAAGCCAAGTCTCGGTGTTCGGGATGCGGCTATAGCGGAGGGAGACGTCGCGCTGGACTTCCTGGAAAAGACGGTCTTCGATGACGCGGGCGGTAACGAACTTGCCATCCTGGCCGCGGAGGGGGGAGGAGTTGGTGCCGAAGGTCATCTGAAGGGTCGGCTCATCGACGCGTAATAGCGGGAGCGGGTTGATGTGGCCAGGAGCGCAGAAAGTCTCGCCGACGTTCATCTCTGGGTTGCCTGCGATAGCGCAGATGTCGCCGGCATGAACCTCATCGGTCTCGATGCGGCGGAGGCCGGAGAAGGTGTAGAGCTTCATGACCTTGAAGTCTTTGGTGGAGCCATCGTGATGGACATCGGTAACGGTGTCGCCGACTTTGACGGAGCCGCCACGGACGGTGCCAACGCCGATTCTTCCGACGAATTCGGAATAGTCGAGTAGGGCCGGCTGGAACTGGAAGGGGCCATCTGGATCGCAGATCGGTTCCGGGATTTCCTTAAGGATGGTCTCGAAGACGGCATCCATGCCTTTCTTCTGGGTGGAAATATCCGGGCTATAGGAGGAGGTGCCATTTAGCGCAGAGGTGTAGACGACCGGGAAATCGAGCAGGTCATCGGGCGCGCCGAGCTGGATGAAGAGGTCGAGGACTTCGTCGACCGCTTTCTGGGGATCGGCGTTGGGACGGTCGACCTTGTTGATGACGACGATCGGCTTGATGTGGTTCTCAAGGGCGTTCTTTAGGACGAAGCGGGTCTGCGGCATGGTGCCTTCGAAGGCATCGACGAGCAATAAGCAGCCATCGACCATGTGCATGATGCGCTCGACTTCGCCGCCGAAGTCCGCGTGCCCTGGGGTGTCGACGATGTTGATCTTGGTGTCTTTGTAAACGACGGAAGTGGCTTTGGCCAAAATGGTGATGCCCCTTTCCCTTTCCTGGGGGTTGGAGTCCATCATGCGGTCCTGGACCGCTTCGTTCTCGCGGAAGGTTCCGCTGCTGGTCAAGAGGGAATTGACGAGGGTGGTCTTACCGTGGTCAACGTGTGCGATAATCGCGATGTTTCTCATTTTCATAGTTGCGGTACCTCCTGAATGTGTGTTTTTCTTAGCTATAAAAGTGCCGTGCAAATCTTATTCTTATGCGTATGCGCGTGCAAGAAAAAATTAAGCTTTTTTGGCCAAGGGCCTCGATAACGGTTACCTTAGATTTTGCTAGGGCAAACAAATGTTGTTTTGCCTTTGCGCTTTTCAATCTTGATTTCTCATAACTGGCTATACTATTCCTATAACAAAACAAAAGGAGAGTCCTATGAAGTTCAAAACCGGCGATGTTGTTTACCCCATCATCTATTGGAACAAGTTTGAGATCCTCCCGATAGAATATGATCCAGGCTTGATTCTTGGCTATGACGAGAAGAAAGGCATGTATGCCGTTGGCTCCTTCGATATCGATGAGCCAGACACTTTAATCTCCTGGAGCTTCATCAAAGAAGAGGACCTAGGCCTATTCAAGGACATCGAGCCGCGTTTTGACCTACTTCCCGATTTCGGAGACGTTGACCTCAAAAAGGAGAGATACATCGAGTTCTATTCCATCGGCTATAACGCTTTTAAGGAATTCCACGAACGTAAAATCTCAGAACGCGAACTGAAAAAGAGGCTGCACGAACTAGAGCGTGAGCCTCGCAATGAGCCTCTTTACTACGAAGGCGAGATCAACCTTAAATAAGGATATCTAACCCAAGGGGACGCCTTCTCGCGCCCTTTTTTATTTCATCCTCTTCTCGAAGCGACAGAAATACTCGTATTCGCCTTCGCCTTGAGAAGCGTCTTCCTCGGAGAGCCTTCCATCAAAGGGCAAAGGAAGTTTTTTTGAAGAACTAAGCCATTGGGAAGCCTCATTTGCTGATTTAAAAATGAAGGTTTCTCTTCTTAAAAATATAGGGTTCAAGTTTCCAAGGCTTCCGTATTTGGATACATGCCCTCAATGATTTTTCCCCTCCTTTGCCCAATGCCTTTAGAATGGGCGAGGGGGTTAACGAAAAGGATGCTTAGGCCATTATGGCAGGTGAGAATATCAATCTTCATGGTGCCCCAGCCGATGACATCGTCTCCTTCCTAGATTCAAATTGTTCGGAATTAGGCTGAGAAAGGTAATTTTCGATAGTTTTCCGATTGATGACCTCCTCGCTTTCATCATAATTGCAATCTCGTTCCCCGACTTCGCCTTCCGCCCTCAATTTGAAGGTGGCTTGGCTATCGAGGATAAACTGATCCCAATCTTCTTTCTTTGCTGGCTTTCAGGAGATTTCGCTTTGCATTTTTCCTTTTTCCTTTGCAAATAAAAATCACGGAAAGAGGCGTTTGGTTTCCTAAGGTTTCCCTTTTCCCGCAGCGCACTTGGCATCATCTTTATGCTGCGGCAATAGATCGCCTTCTAGTCCCCTAGCGCGGCGGAGCTTGCTCTTCTAAGCAAAAACGAATATACCCCTGCATTCTTTTCTTCGCCTATCGCGGTTTTTTCATCGCCCCGAAAGGAAGGCGCAAAGATTCCATAAACCTCATCCGCTTCCGTCAACGGTCAAGCGTAATTGATGAATGTTATTTCACCTTAAGCTATATTGTTCACGTCAAATGGGGAAAGGGGAATTCATTCCCCTGCCCATATTTGCTCTTATCCATGGCCTTAAACCCCTAGGCCCCCCATCCAGCAGGAGAAAATAGAGATGTCCAATCATAACCAAGATCTATCGTTTTTCCGCAAGGAGTTTGACCTCTACCCTGGGGCAATCGTCATCATGAAGCTTGATGGCGAAGGCACCATCCTCGGCGGCAACAAAGAGCTTCTTGGGCTTTTTGAATGCGACAACGAAGAAGAGCTGCACTCCCTTTCTAAGGATTCGGTCATCCACGTTTTGAATTCCACTACCTTCAAACACGGCGCCACCGATATCTCGGCCTTTCTAGAATCGGGCGTTTTGGATTCTGACCGCGTCTATCTCCCCCTTACCACCTATAAAGGAAAGACCATCACCTTCCGCATTTTCTCTAAGCCGGCTCTGCTTGATGGCGAGAAAGTCGCCGTCGTTAGCCTCTACCGCGCTGACCTAGGCGATGATTCCAATGAGTTTGACCATCTTACCGGCGTCTTGGCTCTCCACGCCTTCGTGAAAAGAGGCAATGAATGGCTCCGCCAGGAAAACGGCAATTTCTCATCGGAGAGATTCCGCATCTTCTATTTCAATATCCGCGGCTTCAAGTCCTACAACTTCGCCCATGGCATCGATAAGGGCGACTTGCTGCTGCAGAACCTATCCGCTTCCCTTATCTTCCATTTCCCCAATAGCCTCCTTTCCCGCTATAGCGATGACCATTTCGTATTGCTTAGCAAAAACAATGACTACGAGGAGAGGATAAAAAAGGTTCGCCGCGTCATAGAGCAGACCAATAGCGGTGGCGGCCTCCTGATCCAGGTCGGCTTCTATGAGCTTCCCTTTGGTTTCTTCGATGTCGCCGCTGCAATAGAGAAAGCCCGCCTTGCTAGCGAATCGATCCATGAGGAGCTTGCAACGCAAGTCACCCCCTATACCTCTTTCCTAGGCAAAGCCAGGGAAGAGAAGGCCTATGTCATCGAGCATATCGATGAGGCCATCGCCAATGGATGGATCAAGGCCTATCTCCAACCGATTCAGCGCACCATCAATCATGAGATTTCTTCCTTTGAATGCCTCGCTAGATGGCAAGATCCCAAGAAGGGGATGCTTCTGCCGAAATCCTTTGTCCCCGCCCTAGAAGAGAGCAAGCAAATCCATAAGCTGGACTGCTATCTGCTCGAGAAGATCTGCAAGGGTTTCCGCAAAGCCGTCGCGGAAGGCGCTGCTACCTTCCGCGTCTCCTTTAACCTCTCCCGAGTCGACTTCCTTTTCTGCGACATGTTCGCTTTCGTCGAAAAGATGGTTGAGGAGTACCACGTCCCAAGAGAGCTTCTCACCATTGAAATCACCGAATCCGCCTTCGTTGATTCCGATGACTTCATCCAGGGGCAGATCGAGAGATTCCATAAAGCCGGATATCGGGTCTATATGGATGACTTCGGCTCTGGATATAGCTACTTGACGCTTCTAGGCAAAGGCAATTTCGATGGCTTGAAGATCGACATGGCCTTCTTGAAGAACTTCAATGACTCCAGTAAATCCATCGTCACCGGCATCGTTCGCCTTGCCAAAGAGCTAGGCATCTCCACCATCGCCGAAGGCGTCGAGACCAAAGAGCAATATGACTTCCTTAAAGCCATCGGCTGCGAGAAGGTCCAGGGCTACTATATTGGGAAGCCAAGTAAGCTTTTTGACGCCCTTTCTGCGCTAAAGGAGAAAAGCATCCGCCTTGAGGGGCGCAACTACTCCGAGTTTTATGAAAAACTGGGAAGGATCGACATGGTCTCTAGGAAAGCCCTCTGCATCCTTGAGCTTGTCGATGGCCTCTTCCACCCCCTTTCCTATAACCGAGCTTTCGGCGAGGAGCTATCCTCCATCCGCATCGCTTCGGGAGAGCAGCTTGCCGAAACCCTTGCTAGCCGCGGCAGTTTGCTAGTCGCGCAATGGAAGGGCTTTGCCGCTAGGGTTGCCTCTTCTAAGACATGCGAATCCACTTATTTCACCAGCAACGGCCGCTTCATTAAGCTAACCGCGGAACTTATCGTCTCCGATAAGATCCGCCAGGGCTTCCTTATCTCCATCGGCTCCACCGAAGAGGAGATCGAAAGAAAAGAAGCATCCAGCGCCCTTGAAGGACTTAAGAACCTCATCCTCCTCTATGATGAGGTCTATGCAATCGATACGGTGTCTAGGACTTGCCATGCGCTATTAGAAAACCGCTATAACGACTTTGGCAACTACGCTGGCAACAACGCCAGAATCCAAGAATACGCGACTAACTTCGTCTTCCCCGAAGACCAGCTTCGCTTCCTCTCCTTTGCCAATCCCGCGACTTTTGAAAAACGCGTTGCCCAAAGCGAGAAGGGCATCATCAGCGATTATTTCCGCATTAAGGAAATCGATGGGAATTATGTCTGGAAGAATTTCACCTGCATGGTGCTTCCCAATACCGATGGCAAGTCGGCGTTAGGAGTCGTCTCCACCGTTTCCTTCCGCTCCCTTGGCGCGCTAAACCGCGGCCTAGGCGAAGAGAACAAGCTCTATGCCAAAGGGCATTTCGATTGGGATGCCTTCATGAGGGAGACCCCGATCAAGATGTTCTATAAGGATAGAAACCGCCGCTTCCTTGGCGCCTCCTTATCCTTTTTGCGCTACTATGGCTTCCCCTCGGTCGAAGAGATCATCGGCAAGACGGATGAAGAGATGTATTGGCACGTTGCCGAGAATAAAAGCCGCGACGTTGAACTTGACGTCATCACAGAGGGAAAATCCTTCATTAACGTCCCAGGCAAGTGCATCGTCGCTGGCCAAATCCGTAACATCTCCGCCTCGAAAGCCCCGTTATATGAAAATGGGCAAATCGTAGGTTTGGTCGGATATTTCGTTGACCTAGACCATGAGCAGGAAGATTTGTCTAAACTTCGATTTGACTCCCATATCGATCCCCTCACGAACCTTCTGAATGCCGATGGCATCCTCTCTTCCCTCAATGAGTATGCCGCCGCTAAGCTCTCCGAAGGCAAACCCTATGCGCTATTGCTTCTTGAAGACCCCGCTTATAAAGACTTCGCTAAAGGCGCTAATCTAGAAAAGGAAGAGGCTATCATCAAGCGCGTTGCCTCTACGATCCTAGATAACGTCGGCTCCAAAGGCGCCGTCGGCCATCTCTATGGCTGCCGCTATATGGTGATCTGCAACTATGAAGACCCCGCTGATGTCGAAAAGCTTGGCTCTACTATCCTAAGCAGCTGCCGCGCCATCAGCGAAGTCGAGGGGAGAAGAGTCTCCGTCCACCTCCGCAAGAAGATCGTCTATAGCGACTCCGCCTCCAGCGAGATGGAGATGATCGCCATGCTATTCGGCGCCGTCCCCTCCGCTAAAAGCAACGATTAATCTTCCCCTATAGGGAAAGTAGTTGCAACGAGCCTTAAGAGTATATATACTCTATCCCGCAGCCCACCCTAGTTGAGACCATTCACTCCTTGATCCAACCAGCGATGCGGCCAAGAAAGAGTTAAAGGAGAAAAAGTAAAATGGCACTTTCTAAAGAAGAAACTTCCAAGATCGTTAAGGAATTTGGCAAGGACGAAAAGGACACCGGTTCCACCGAAGTCCAGGTCGCTATCCTCACCAAGAGAATCCAGGATCTCACCGCTCACCTTCAATCGAACAATGGTGATGCCGGAGCCCGCCGCAGCCTTCTCATCCTCGTCGGTAAGCGTCGTAGCCTTCTTAGCTACCTCAATGCCCACGATGTGAACCGCTACACCGCTCTTATCGCTAAGCTCGGCATCCGTAAGTAATTTCGTACATCTAGTTGAGCAGATAACCCAGGAACGCACGCTCCTGGGTTTTTTCCTATATATAAAAGGATATAGGCGTGCATTCCCTTTGCTAAAAATCCTTTCGCGCCTATCCTATTATCGATATCAAAGAAGGAGGCAATTCACTATGGCCTGCACCACATTATTAGTCGGCAAGAAGGCGAGCAACGACGGCTCGACCATGATTGCCAGGAATGACGATTCCCCGGGAGGAAGGTTCTCCGCAAAGAAGCTTGCGATCATGGAGCCGCAAGATCAGCCTCGCCACTACAAATCCGTCCTCTCCCACGTCGAGATCGACCTTCCCGATAACCCGCTTCGCTATACCTATATCCCTAACGTCGATAAAAGCAAAGGCTATTGGGGCGCCGCCGGCATCAACTCCGAAAACGTCGGCATGACCGCAACCGAGACCATCACCACCAATGAAAGGGTTATGGCGGCTGATCCGCTAGTCGAGCTTATTGAAAAAGATGGCGATAAGGAAGAAGTTCCAGGCGGCATCGGCGAAGAAGACCTCGTCATGATCGTCCTTCCCTATATTCATAGCGCACGCGAGGGCGTTATCCGCCTTGGGCAACTGTTAGAGAAATACGGCACCTACGAGAATAACGGCATAGCCTTCAACGATGGCAACGAGATCTGGTGGCTAGAGACCATCGGCGGCCATCACTATATCGCTAGACGCGTTCCCGACGATCGCTATGTCGTCATGCCGAATCAGTTCGGCCTCGATAACTTCGACTTCGAGGATGCCTATGGCGAAAAGAAGGAGCACATGTGCTCCCCTGACCTAAAGGAGTTCGTGGAGAAAAATCACCTAGACCTAGGATTGGATGACAAGTTCAATCCTCGCCTCGCCTTTGGCTCTCACGCCGATAGCGACCACATCTATAACACCCCACGCGCCTGGTTCATCGGCAGATACTTCAATCCCCGCTCTTTCAAGTGGGATGGCGATGATGCAGACTATACCCCAAGCAGCGATGATATCCCCTGGTCGTTCGTGCCAGAGAGGAAGATCACCCTGGAAGAGGTCAAATACGCGCTTAGCTCCTATTATCAGGGCACGCCCTATAACCCCTATGCCCATAATGGCGATGCTTCGATGCGCGGCGCCTTCCGTCCGATTGGCATCTCCAGAACCGATGACCTCGCCGTGCTTACTATCCGCAGCGACCTCCCGAAAGAGGTCGCATCCGTCGAATGGTTCAGCTTTGGCTGCAACGCCTTCAACGCCCTCGTTCCTTTCTTCCCGCAGGGTGGCAAGGTTCCAGAGTACTATTCCAACACGACTCTTGACGTTGATTCCAATAGCTTCTATTGGGCCAACCGCCTCATCGCCAGCATGTCCGATGCCCATTTCAACATGACCGCCATCCACATCGAGCGTTACCAAGACGCCCTCCAAGGCGCAGGCAGACTCGCCGTGAAGAAGGCGGAGCTTGCCGCCATGCAGGGCGAGCTTAACCTTGATGCAGCCAATGAAGCGATGGCCGCCACGGCTAAGAAGCTAACAACCGACACCTTGGGAAAGGTCCTTTATGCGACTAGCTGCCTCATGAAGAACGGCTTTGCAAGAAGCGATAACTAACTAGATATATAAGTGAATGAAGAAGTGGCGAGGCTATTTGGCTTTGTCACTTTTGTTTTGCAGAGATTAATCGAAATATCCCTTTTTTCATCTTCTTTTTTCGATGAACTAACTCTAAAGAATAGGCAAGCGATTTCCAAATTTGCATTTCTATCGATACCTTACTTACGTAGTAAGTGGTATGATTGGCCCGTTAATTCACAGAAAGAGAGAAATTGAATGAAACAAGTTTTTGAAACCGAATTCGCGGGAAGACACCTCTCCGTCGAATCCGGCGAAATCGCCAAGCAGGCCGATGGGGCCGTCTTGGTCAGGTTCGGCGACACGGTCGTTCTCGCCACCGCCTGCTGTGCGGATGAACCGAAAGAGGGCGACTTCTTCCCCCTCACCGTTAACTACGAAGAAAAGCACTACGCCATCGGTAAGATCCCGGGATCCTTCCTCCGCCGCGAGGGACGTCCGGGCGAGCACGCTACCCTAGCCGCCCGTCTTATCGACCGCCCGATCCGTCCGCTATTCGCGGAAGGATTCCGCAACGAAGTTCAGATCGTTGCCACCGTCATGTCCGTCGATGCCAACAACACCCCGGAAATGACCGGCATGCTCGGCGCTTCCCTTGCCCTTTGCACCTCTGACATCCCCTTCGATGGACCTGTCGCCGGTGTCTACGTTGGCCGCGTCAATGGCCAGTTCATCATCGATCCGACCGAAGAGCAGAAGGCCGCTTCTGACATCGACCTCGCCGTCGCCGGCACCGAAGAGGCCATCATGATGGTCGAAGCCGGCGCCGCCGAGGTTCCGGAAAATGAGATGCTCGACGCCATCATGTTTGGCTTCGAGGCCATCAAGGAACTCTGCCGTTTCCAGAAGACCATCATCGCCGCCATTGCCAAGCCCAAGCGCGAAATCCAGCTTTATACCCCGGACCAGGCCGTCATCGATCACATCAATGAGATGATCGGCGACAAGATGCCTGCTGCCGTCTCCACCTTCGATAAGCTTGAAAGACAGGATAAGATCGATGCCCTCAAGAAGGTCGTGCTCGATGAGTACGAAGCCAAAGAGTACAAGGATGAGCACGATTACAAGATGACCATGCTCATGGTCAACAACATCCTCGAAGGCATGGTTGCCAAGGAAGTCCGCCGCGAAATCATCGAAGAGAAGCGCCGTCCGGATGGCCGCAAAGTCGACGAGATCCGTCCGCTTGACTGCCAGGTCGACCTGCTCCCGAGAGTCCATGGCTCCGCTATGTTCACCCGTGGTCAGACCCAGGTCATCGGCACCACCACCCTTGGCCCTCTATCCGATAAGCAGCTTATCGACAACCTCACCGGCGAGACCGAGCGCAGGTTCATGCATCACTATAACTTCCCGCCGTTCTCCGTCGGCGAGATCGGCAGAATGGGTTCCCCTGGCCGCCGCGAAATCGGCCACGGCAAACTCGGCGAGCGCGCTCTTAGCTACGTTCTCCCCTCCGAAGAAGAATTCCCGTATACCATCCGCTGCGTCGCTGACGTCGTCGAATCCAACGGCTCTTCTTCCCAGGCTTCCATTTGCGCCAACTGCATGTCCCTTATGGCTGCAGGCGTCCCGATTAAGGGCATCGTCTCCGGCATCGCCATGGGCCTCATCACCGATGACCCCTCCCGTTCCCCGGACAAGGAAACCAACCACTACACCATCCTCACCGATATCCAGGGTCTAGAAGACCACTTCGGCGATATGGACTTCAAGTGCGCCGGCACCGCCAAGGGCATCACCGCCCTCCAGATGGATATCAAGATCCACGGCGTTACCCGCGAGGTTCTTGAAGAGGCTCTCGCCCAGGCCAACAAAGCCCGCGCCGAAATCCGCGATGCCATCGCAGCCTGCATCCCGGCTCCGAGAGCAGAAGTCTCCGAATACGCTCCGAAGATGGTCACCTTCATGATCGACACCGACAAGATCCGCGATGTCATCGGCAAAGGCGGCGAAACGATCCAAGGCATCGTCAAAGCCTGCGACAACTGCAAGATCGACGTCGAAGAAAATGGCTCTGTCACCATCTACCACCAGAACAAGGCCGTCATCGAGAAGGCCAAGGCCATGATCGAAGATATCGTTCGCGTTGCCAAGGTCGGCGAAATCTTCGAAGGCAAGGTCACCCGCGTCGAAGACTATGGCGTCTTCGTCAACCTCTTCGGCGATACCGATGGCCTCTGCCACGTCTCCAGACTCGATTGGAAATATATCGAAAACGCTGCTGATGTCATCCACGTCGGCGACACCCTCAAGGTCGTCGTCATCGGCATCGATGAATCCGGCAAGGTCAAGGTCTCCCACCGCGAGTTCCTAGAGAAGCCCGAAGACTATGTCGAGCGTCCTGAGCGCGGCGAGCGCAAAGGCGGCGACCGCGGCGGAAATCGCCCTAGCCATGGCGATCATGGTCATAGCGGAAACCGTGGCGATAGAAAGCCTAGCTCCAATCGTGGCCCGCGTCGCTAAGACAAAGCTAATCCAAACACAAAGCTCTTCTCTTTATCGGGGGAGAGCTTTTTGCATCCATCGATAAAAACTAGAGGGAAAGAGAAAACGGATGTGAGATGGCTAGTCCTAAATCTTCTAGCGAGGTAACGGCAGCGGTTTCCAAAAGCCAAGCTTTTAAAAAAAGCGGCGTCAATTAGCATTCTTAACATACAACGTAGCCAAAGAAGAAGGGCGGATAAATATATTCGTTTCTTTGCGGAAATGTTTGTTGTTTTGCTAGATCCGCTCTTCTTTCTTTATTGTGGCGCCTCCAAATCCGCATTGCGTTCCCCTTTGTTGCGGATTTTAGCCTTGTTTTCTTTGCAAAAAGAGAAACAAAATATCGCTTGCGCGTAGATTTTGTGCGTAAAATATAGCTATACAAGGAGGCGATATTATGCCCCGCATCATTACAATTGGTCGTGAATTTGGCAGCGGAGGAAGAGAGCTTGGCCGTCGCCTTGCCGAAACTCTAGGCTTCGCTTATTACGATTCTGAAATCATCAAGGAGATCGCAAAGAAGACGCCTTTTTCCGAAGAGTACATCAATGAGGTCTCCGAGAGTGGCCCGATCCCATTGTTCCCGATCCATTACGGCAATTCTTTGTCCATGGTCAATGACGCAAGCGTTGACATGGCTCTTGATATCTTTTCCGCCCAAAGCGAGATCTTGAAAGAGCTTGCCTCCAAATCCGACTGCGTCATCATCGGCCGTGCCGCCGATTACGTCCTTCGCGACATGGATCCGTTCCGCATCTTCGTCTATGCCGATTCCAAAGCGAAGCTAGAACGCTGCAAAGGACGCGCCACCGCCGAGGAGAAGCTCACCGATAAGCAGCTTCTTCGCAAGATGAAGACCATCGATAAGAAGAGAAAGCGCTACTACGAGTTCTATTCCGGACGCACCTGGGGCGGCAGGAATTCCTATGATGTCTTGGTCAACACTTCCAACCAGGATATCAAGAAGATCGCCCATTCCATCGCTAGGCTCTTTGAAGAAGAGGAAGCGAAGTAACGCTCTGCTTATACCCGGGGATAGCCTTTATCCCCGGTTTTCTTATTGATTAGGAAATTCTATTTGAGTCTATAAACGCAAAAAAAACACTACGATCCTTCGGGATGGGCATGCGGGCATAATCGATGCTGCTGCTTTGAAGCCATAGAATGTCGGCTTTTTCTTAGAACTTTTACCTCTTTTCTTAATTCCGTGAGATAAAAGGTCCCCCCCTTAGGGTGCAATCTAATGCCTCTTATTGATTTTGCGTCGCTCGACCTGAGAAAGCGCATTGTCAAACGTCCCGTCAAAGCAGTAACTTCATCGAAATGGATCGGGGGCGAAACCATCACGATCAGAAAGGCGGTTCCAAGAAGATGAAATACCATATTTGCTTTATAACCGAACTTTTTCATATAATAACTAAGAAAAGTTCGGTTTAGGAGGAAATTTCATGGAACAGCTGTACAAGCGCGAGGCCTATCTTGAGAAGATCAGGCCTTTCTACGACCTGCCCGACGTTATCAAGGTCCTCACGGGGGTCAGGAGGTGCGGGAAATCCTGCATCATGGAGATGATACGCGAGGAACTTGTGGGGAAGGGCGTGCCCGACAGGAACCTGCTTTATATCCACCTCGATCGAAGGCCATACAAAGGGATAAGGACGCCCGATAAGCTCGAGGAGGCGATAGACAAGGGATTCTCCGACGCTTCGGGCCTCAAGTACCTCTTCATCGACGAGATCCAGAACGTGAAGAACTTTGAGGAGGTCGTCAACGCCTACCGCGAGGAAGGGGACTACTCGATCTTCGTCACGGGGAGCAACGGGTACCTCCTCTCTGGCCAATTGGTCACCAAACTCACGGGGCGATACCTTGAGTTCGAAATCCATACGCTTTCCTTCAAAGAATACGAGGAGATGAAGGCCCAGTATGGCAAACCCATTGATCCCAATTTGGACACGGAATTCGCCTCCTACGTCATCGAAGGGGGATTCCCTCTCACCGTGAGGATCGACGAAGGGGAAGCAAAGAGGGCCTACGTCAAAGGGGTCATCGAAGAGATCTACGAGAAGGACATCAAAAAGAACAAAAAGATACGGCAGAGGGCCCTTTTCGACACCATCCAGACCTACATCGTCAACAACTTCGGCGCCACGACCTCCCTGAAGGCGTTATGCGGGCGTTTGGAGTCCGCCCTTGGCAGGAAGGTGAGGAAGGAGACGGTCTACAACTACCTCCAAATCCTTCAGGACGCCAAGATTGTCTTGAAGTGCAGGCGGTTCGACCTCAAGAGCAAGCGCTCCCTCAACGGCGAGGAGAAGTACTACCTATCCGACCTCAGCTTCTACTTCGCAAGCAACGTAGACAATAGAATCAACTACGGCCCCGTGCTGGAGAATATCGTGTACCGCTACGCGAGGATGATGGGCTATGAGGCTAGCGTCGGCAGGATCGGAAATCTCGAGGTCGACTTCATCCTCCGCGACCAGAGACAAGACTACGCCTACGTCCAGGTCGCCCAGACCATCATGGCCGGGCCAGTCAACGAGAAGGGGGTTCCGCTCACGGAGGAAAGGGAATACCGCCCTCTGGAGTCGATCAAAGACAACTACCCAAAGTATCTTTTGACCATGGATCATCTTTTGCAAAAAAGGAACGGGATCAAGCATGAGAACATCGTGGCTTTCCTCAAAGAGGAGAAAGCGTTCGAATAACCGAACTATTTTCACCATTAAATGGTAAAAGTTCGGTTATGGAATAGATTTTTAGGATGGAAGACCTGCATTCGTTTCATTTAAGTCTTTATCTATTTAGGAACATTTCAAATATCGTATTATGAGTATTAGCGAAACAAGTTTTTCTGAGTTTTAGGGGATTTTGTACTATTAATCCTCTTCCCTGACTACGAGCTTATTCTTGCGAGGACGTCCTCTCATCCCTTTTGTGGTTTTCCTAGCAACGTATTCCGGGGCGCATTCCTCGGGTATCTCGAACCCGAAAGCCTCGCATACCTTGATTTGGCTTCCGATG
>CADCPN010000007.1 GCA_902803375.1 uncultured Erysipelotrichaceae bacterium
ACGCAAGATAAAAGCGCCGAACCCGCGATAAGTCCGACGCAATTTTCGGTCGCGCCTAAAAACTTGCATTTAGTTTGTCAGTTGGCGGTTTCGCCCATATTCTTTTTCATTTTTGTTCTGGCTTAGTCTTCGAATTTCTTCTTTTTGCGGGTGAAGATGTAGGCGGCTACTCCTGCCATTCCAACGCCTAGAGTTGTAAAGGTAATAATTGCGGCGGTCGTATTGGAGTTAGAGACGTCGGCATTGAGAATCGGGAGGGTGTCTTTGGCGGCGAGTAGCGTGTCGCGAGTCCATCTCAGATGGCAAAAAACTTCTGCGAGAAAGGGCATGCCACCGAAGATGCCAAACAAGCCAAAGACGGTCGATGAGCTCTAGCGCGAGAACGAATTAAGTCCCTGGACGAGCTTGAGAAAGCAACCATCGACTATATCGATTACTGCAATTTAGAGAAGATAACGGAGAAAACAAAAGGGCTGCCGTCTGTTCTGCATAGACAGCAGTCCGTGAACCTATTGCCGTGTTAGACAATCAAATCCAGCATGCGGGACTCGCCACACAAGGGACTTAGTTTTTTGGCGAATGAGCCTTAGATCGCAGCTTCGGTCTTCGGATCGAAGAACTTGACCTTAGAAAGGTTGAAGGCAAGCTTAACCTTATCGCCAATCTTGATTTCCTTCTCCGCGTTGAACTTCGCGACGAGGTCAATTCCGCCGAAGTCACTATGGAGATAATATTCAGAGCCAAGGAGCTCGGCGACTTTGATTTCGGTCTCGAATACGGCGCCAGGATAGGCTTTCGCGGTATCGGAGCCTTCGCCGTGAATATCTTCTGGGCGCAGGCCAAGGACGAGGTCTTCCGGCAAAGTCTTGCCAGCGATGACTTCCTTCGGCAGCTTGATGGTCTCGCCAGTTGCAAAAGTAACGACGCCATCGTTATATTTAACCTTGAAGAAGTTCATCGACGGGGAGCCGATGAAGCCAGCGACGAATAGGTTGGCCGGGTTGTTGTAGATTTCCTTCGGGGTACCGATCTGCTGGACGCGGCCTAGCTTCATGACGACGATGCGGGAAGCCATGGTCATGGCTTCGGTCTGGTCGTGGGTGACGTAGATGGTGGTGGCGTTAAGCTGCTCGTGGAGGCGGACGATCTCAGAACGCATCTGAACGCGGAGCTTAGCATCGAGGTTAGACAAAGGTTCATCCATCAAGAAGACCTTGGCGTAACGCACGATGGAACGGCCTAGGGCAACGCGCTGCCTCTGGCCGCCGGAGAGGGCCTTCGGCTTACGGTCGAGGTACTCCTCGATCTGAAGGATCCTCGCGGCTTCGTGGACTCTCTTATCGATTTCGGCCTTCGGAAGATGACGGATCTTCAGGCCGAAAGCCATATTGTCATAAACAGACATATGCGGATAAAGCGCATAGGATTGGAAGACCATGGCGATGTCACGGTCTTTCGGCTGTTTATCGTTGCAGAGCTCACCATCGATATAGAGCTCGCCGCGGGTAATGTCCTCCAAACCTGCGATCATACGCAAAGTGGTTGATTTTCCGCAACCGGACGGACCGACGAAGACGATGAATTCGTGCTTCTTGATGTCGAGATTGAAGTCGAAGACGGCCTGGACGTTGTTGTCATAGACCTTATCGATGTGGCGAAGGGAGACGAACGCGTTCTCGTGTCCTCCTTCTTCCTTCGCTTGAAGACTTGCCACGTTCTCTATTGGGGCAAGCCTTTCTGCAGGGTCAACTTTGACTTCCGCCTCTTCGGGCTGGGCCTTTTTCAGGTCCTCTTTTTTCTGTGCCATATTGGCCTCCTGTTTGTGCGAACAACAAATAAACTCCGAACCTTCGCTCCAACTCCTGGTGGGCAAAGTTTCGGTCCAGTCGATTTGCTAATTCGGCTTGCGTTTATTATAAGCGCTTTCAAACGACATGAAACCAAGTTTTTTCATAGTGGACGCCTATTTAATCGATTTTTTGGCGTTTTGTTGCAAAAGAGCAAAATTTTCTCTCTTTTTGCATAAGGAAAAGGGGCGATTGGAGTTCACTATTTCCGTGCGCGCGTTTAAAATTCCCCCATATGACGAAAAAGATTATCTCCTCACCCGGAATGTGGCGCCGCATCGGCGCCCACGCTATCGACCTAGGCTTCATCCTTGTCACCGCGGCCATTGTGTATTTTAGTTTTGTTTTCCGCCTTTCCTTCAACGCGGAAAGCTATGATAAGGCACAGCAAGCCGCCGTGAAGGCCCAGCTAGATTCCTCTCTTTACGTGAAGTGGGATTCTACCTATGTTGCCTCTCCTGCCGATGTTGGCAGTTTTGAAAGCGTTGCCAGCTTCTCCTATAATACCACTCTTGCCAATGGGGTTAATGCCTCCTATTCGATGCTGGATAACCTCCATGATTACTACACCCTTAATCGTGAAGCGTATGGAGAGAGGAAACTTAGCGAAGAAGTCTTCGAAAGCGACGTCCTCGCCATCGGTTCTCCTCTTTCTAACATCGCCTCCATCGAAAAGAACTCAGCTTCTCATTTTGCGATTACCTTAACGGATAAGAACGCCTTCTCTACGACTAGGGACTTCCTGCTAAAGCGTTATAAAGCCGCCGTTACCGAGGTCAATGACTCTAAACTAGTCAGCACCTATGCCGAAGAGGCAGCCTCCTATACCCGCTTTGCGGTTTTGATGCTTATTCCTACTACCGCCGGAAGCGCCCTACTCTATACGCTTCTCATCCCGCTTTGCCTCCCCAACGGTAAAAGTCTAGGCAAGCTCTTCCTTCACCTCGTCGTGCTTAGCAAAGATGGGTATGAACTAAAGAAAATCTGGCTATTGCCACGTTCCTTATCCTATATCGTCATCGAATTGCTTCTTGGCGTAGCTAGTTTTGGCGCTACTTTCCTCATCTCCTACACCATGTGCATGTTCATGAAGGAGCATCGCTGCATCCACGATCTCCTCTCCAACTCGGTCGTGGCCGAGGAAGAGACCTCTTTCTGGTTTAAAGACGAGGTCGATGAAGAGGAATATCTTGCGAGGAACCCTGAAAATGAAGCCTATTAGATCTGGGATTCCCCGCCCGGAACCCCAAAAGGTTCTTCTCTCTTTCTTGAGTAACTATGTCTTCGTTTGCATTTTGACACTCGTTCTCTATTTTGCGGCCGCCTTTCCGATCCTCCATTCCACCTCTTCTTATCTTTCCGCCTCTTCCTATATTGAAAATACCGAGGTGGCGGCAGGGTTCACCTTAAAGGCGAATCTTTCCTATGAACCCTATAAAGAAGCATGTGAGAATTTTTATCTTCACTCCTATGGAGAAGAGTTAAAAGAAGCCTATAACGAAGCAAATTCCACCTCTTTTACCCTCAATCACATCTATAACATCCTCGTCTTAAGACTGCCGGTCTCCCCTTCTCCTAGCGACTATAAGACCGATTATTTCGCCTATCCCCTCAATGAAGATGGCACCGTTAACGCCGATGGGCTAGGACTTATCGCTAGGGACTTAGGCTCCCGGGGCTATGACGATGTTAGGGATATCTACTACACCGGCTATTCAAGAATCCAGGATAATCTCCTCATTTTCGATTCCACATACGCGAAAGCAAAAGGCGATATCCGCGCGATGGAGGGGGCTTCCCGCTTCGCTTGCTTAAGCTTCTCGCTACTAATAGTCGAAGTCCTCTTTCCGTTTTTTGCTAAATTCGGCAGAAGGCCAGGAGAATTAATTTTTAAGGTCTGCTATCTTAACCGCAACGGCTTTGGGGCAAGTTTCTATAAATCTTTGCTGCGTGCCCTCATCGAGCTTCTTCTTGCTAGCATTGGCATTTATTACCTTAACCCCTATTTCGTCACCCTCTTCCTCGTCTTCCCCTATTTTATTGAAGGAATCACGATGCTATTTGATGAATATAACCGTGGCTATATCGAAAGAATTCTTTCTCTTATCCCCGCCGACTTCAAAGCGGAGAAGATCTACGCTAACGAAGCCGAAATGCTTCAGGATAGAGAAAATAGCCTGGCCGCTTACGCAGAACCAGGCTATACAGGAAAACTTAGCGAAGTCGATTCCTTCTCCTCAAAGGCCGAGGGAAAGAAGAGCAATTAAGGTAAACCCGTCTCCGCGAAGAAGGTTCGTCAGCATGATGAAAACGATCCCAAGTCCAAAGAAAAGTATCGCGATAACAATATAGAGAAGGGGCCAATTCGGCTCCTTTTTCTTTTTACCGTTTTTATCGATGTAATACCCCTTCTCCACCTCTTTTTTAGGGGAAGGGTTCGCCTGCAGCTCTTCTTCAAGCTGGATAGAGGCTTTCTCGAAGGCGGATTCATCGATTTTGGAATTGGGGTCTTTAATTCTAGGCATAGGTTGATTATAGAAAGAAAAGACCATCCATGAAAGCAAGGATGGCCTCTTTCTTTTGGTGAAAAGAGGTTAGGCGTTAAGGGCTTTGACACCGATAACGGTATCTAGGCTCTTGATGGGGGTAGAGGAAGAAAGGGAAGTGAGCTCACCGCGGGTATCGAGATAGAGGTCATAGCCAGAGAAGTCGACGTTAGCGTGAGAGCCAACCCCATTGGCGTGGACGATCTTGTACTCCTTGCCGTTTTTAGAATCGGTGATTGTGTAGATGAGGGTGCCGCCATTATCGAGTTCTTTCACTTCTAAGGCGCGGCAACCTTCCTTTTCGAGGTGAAGTCCATCGACGCCGGTCTTGAGACTGATAAGTTTCTGATAGGAAACGAAGATATCGGCGTTCTTGACCTTGAGGCTGTAGTCGAGGGCGTTCTCCTCATAGCTTGCGTTATAGGAGTTGCCGTCGCAGGTTCCATCGCTCTTCGTTTTGGTGCGAAGGAACTCTTCGCCCGCGAGCATAAAGGAGGTTCCTTGGCTCGTCAAGACGACGGAATTGGCGAGAAGAGGCATGTAGTGAAGCTGTTCTTCGCTGGCTGAGGTAGTGGCGCCACCATCGGTGGAATAGGCGAGCCTTACACGGTCGGAAAGGGTGTAGTTATCGTGGCAAGAAGCGTAGACAACAGACTTATTCGGATCGGTAGTGAGGGTAGAAACCGGATCGGAGCCAGTATAGCCCTTGATGCCATAGCCAACTCCTTCTCCGGAGACTGGGGAAGCAGATTCCGTAGCCCAGCCTCTTTCGCTCGTGGCGCTCATACCGCCTTTGATAAGGGAATCGCGGATCTTGTCGTTGAAGGCGCCATAGCCCTGAAAATCCGCGATGTACTTCTGCGCGCCGGTCTTTTCGGAATAGGAAGAGGTTCCTCCGGTCCACGGCTCGCCATAGACGACGATGTTATCGTAGGTCTTCTTCTTCAAGTTGGCGACTAGTTCATTCATGGTCTCAAGGTCATGAAGGCCCATGAGGTCGAAGCGGAAGCCGCCGAGCTTATATTCGCTGGCCCAGAATTCGGTGGATTCCTTTATGAACTTGCGCATCATGAAATGGTCAGAAGCGGTCTCATTGCCGCAGCCAGAGCCATTTGAGAGGGCTCCTTTTGAGTCATAACGGAAGTAATAGCCTGGAGCCAAAACATCGAAGTTAGAGCCCTTAGCGGCGTTAACGTGGTTATAGACGACGTCCATGATGATGTTTATGCCGGCGTCGTGGTAGGCCTTGACGAGGGATTTGAATTCCTTGATGCGGGCATAGCCATCGAAGGGGTCGCTGGAATAGGAGCCTTCGAGAACATTGTAGTTAAGCGGGTTATAGCCCCAGTTGAACTCGGTATGGACTTCATCATTCGCCGCGTCGAAGATCGGCTGAAGCTGGACGGCGTTGACGCCGAGCTCCTTGATGTGGTCGAAGCCAGTTTTTACCGTGGTATCGCCTTCGGTGTAGGTGGTGCCAGAAAGATAGGCGCCTTCATAGGTTTTTGCCTTCTTTTTCGCGGAAGCATCGCTGCTCCAGGAAGAAGAGGAGGTAAGATCGACGACGTGGGTCTCGTAGACGGAGAGCTCCTTGCGGTCGTAGTTAATTGGGGCGACTTCATTCCAGCCGCTTGGGTTGGTCTTGGCGAAGTCGACGATCATGCCGCGCACGCCATTGACGCCAGCTGCCTTGGCATAGGGGTCAACGACTTCAATTCCTTGGGTGTAGGTGCCGTTTTTGACGAAATAGGTGTAATACTTGCCTTCGAGGTTGCCATCCACTTCCGCCATCCAGACGCCTTTTTCGCCTTTGGTCATCGTGATTTCCTCAAACTCGTCATCGCCTTTAACGGCGTCAACGGAAAGCGGGGTACCTGATTTATAAAGACGAAGGGTCATCGAGGAGCTAAATGGACTCCAGACTTTAAAGGTGGTCTTGGAGGCGCTATAAACGGCGCCAAGGTCATCGCCGTCATAGGCATATGTGGCGTTGAAGGATTCGGTGCCATAGAGTCTCTGGAAGGAGACCTTGGAGCTAAGGGTGGCCTTCGATTCGATGAAGGTGACTTCAAAGGTATATTCGGCGGTGAAGTCGATGTTGAAGCCTTCGACACCGGAGAAGTCCTTCTTCACAATCTTCTGGTTCTTTACGGTTGGCTCGCCAGAAGCGATGACTTCGCCGTTTTTCTTTAGGTTCCAGGAAGAAAATGGGTTACTGAGTTCTGCGTAGAAGATGGTACTGGTGTACCAAGTCGCGGTTTTGATTGTGTCTAACACTTTGTACTCGCTATTGATATATGGGGTTTCATCGCCCTCTTTGAAATAGATGTGGTGAATCTTATTGGCGTCGGCTGGATAGTCGGCAAGGGTGACGAGAATATCGCTCGTCTGCCCGGTCCAGTCTCCTTCTCCGCTCGGCTTGAAGATGATGCCGAGGGTGGAGTCGGGGGTGCAGCCTTCGATGTCGCTTAGCTTATAAGCGGCGATGCCACCGCCCACTTCATTAAAGCCATTGAAGGCGAACTGCTTGCCAGCGTTGGCGACGCTATCCCAAAGCCAGAGGGCTTTCTTGGAATAGTCGCCGCTATCCATCAAATAATGGATCTGAACGGATTCCTCACTATAGGTAGGCGCGGGGCCAAGGGTAGTTTTCTCCTCGTCCCCCGAGGCTTTTCCTCCTTGGCTAGAGGGGTTGTCATTGCTTCCGCAGGAAGAGAGAAGCAAGGCAGGCGCGGCTAAGACAAACAGAAGCGTGACTTTCTTTTTGCTCATGATTTATTTCTTCTTTCTAAAAATTAATCGATGGTGAGAATTGCGGTTGAGGAAGAAGCTAACGTGAGCTTGCCTCCATTTAAGGATGGGGAGACGCCGATGGTGTTAATGCTATCGAATAACTTCGCAGAAGAAGGCACATCGAAGTCGATATTGCCTTCCCTAGCGGTATTGGTAACAACAAGCATCTTCTTGCTCTTATCTTGGGAGATGAGGGTAAAGGCGCAAATATAGTCGCTATTGGTGGAGATGGCCTCTAAGCTTGCGTTTTGGATCCAGGGGATGGAATTACGGACTTCGCCCAGCTTGCGGTAATGTGAGAGCAAAGAGGTTGGGTCCTTATAAAGGTCATCCGCTCCTTCTTCTACCTGGTTTAGGTTGGCGTAGAGGGTTGCAACGCTTGGGTCGGGACACTTGGTCTCCCCCTTCTTATCCGATTTAGACCAAATCATAGGAAGACGTCTCATCGCATCGCTGTTTTCCTTGCCTCTAGTTCCTTCTAGTCCGATTTCCTCGCCATAGTAGATATAGGGGGTGCCTGGAGTTAGGTAGAGGAGAGAGGCCGCTAGTTTAGCGGAGTTCCCGTTTAAGGATTTGCTGCTTCTATCCTGGTCATGGTTAGAGAGGAAGAAGCTAGGATAGGCGTCGGGGTTGCGTGATTTGGCCGCGGTTATCTCCTCCTCGAGTTTTTTGGAGAGGGAGTCTCCGCTCGTGAAGCCTTTGGCGGTCGTGATGAAGTCGTTATTGGCGCTGATGCTCGTATCGAAATCGAAGAAGCTATCGAGCTTCGAATCGAAATAACGGTAATAGGAAGAGCCGGTGCACCAGGCCTCGCCTACGAAATAAGCTTCGGGGCAAGCTTCTTTCAAGAAGGTGCAGACCTCGGCGTTCTTCTCGTGTTGGTTGTAGTAATAATAGAGGACCGCGTCGAGGCGGAAGCCATAGATGCCCTTCTCCATCCAGAAATTGAGGATGTTCTTCACTTCCTTGCGGAAGGCAAGGGAATCCCAGTTGAAGTCAGGCATCGAGGAACTAAAGCGCGCCTCGTAATATGCCTCGCCGAACTTGGCGTAGCCTGTAGAATCACTCTCGCTCCAGTTATACCAATCGGCTTTGGAAGACTCTTCCTTGTTGCCCGCGAGGTAATCGCGGTAGCTTTGGGCAAACCAGGGGTGGCGGGAGCCAGAATGGTTGAGGACCATATCGAGGGTTACGCGAATGCCATGTTTTTTTAGCTCCGCGACCATGTCAGTGAAGTCATCCATCGTCCCGAATTCGCTATTAACGCCATAGAAGTCGGTCACGTCATAGCCATGATAGGAAGAGGTTGGGTAAATCGGCATGAGCCAAACATTGGAAACGCCTAGATCCTGCAAATATTGGGCTTTTTCGGCCACGCCTTTGAAGTCGCCGACCCCATCGCCGTTGCTATCGTAAAAGCTTCTGACGAATATCTCATAAGATAGTGATCCGTTGGCGTTGTCGACGTCTCCTTTTAAGTTGTAATAATGGGGGCCGCTGCCGCAGCTACCCAAAATGAGGGCCCCAAGAGAGGCCCCCATGATCGACAGCAAATTTTTATGTTCGCTAGATTTCATTGAATAATTAACCTTTGACGGCACCACCGGTGACACCGCCGACGTAGTACTTCTGCGTCGCGATGAAGAGGGCGGCCATTGGGATGGCAACGACTACGGAACCAGCTGCATAGCGGGTGTAGTAGGCGTTGAGGTAGTTCTGCTCATCGGTAGCCCATTTGTAGAGGCCGATGGCGACGGTCCAGTTGTCGGTATTCTGAAGACCGATTATGTATGAAGAGGTGATGTAATCACCCCAAGGACCCATGAAGGAAGTAAGAATCGTGTAAACGACGATCGGCTTCGCGAGCGGAAGGATGATGTTCCAGAAGATCTGGGCGCGGCTCGCGCCGTCAATCATCGCGGCCTCATCGATGGATTTGGAGATCGTGTCGAAGAAGCCTTTGGAAATGAAGAAGCCCATGCCAGTGCCTGCGCTATAGAGAATAACGAGCGACCAGAACTGGCCTTGGAGATGGAAGATCTCCTTCATGACCCAGTAGTTGATAATCATACCAAGGAACCCTGGGAACATGCCGAGGATGAGGTTTAGCTTCATAAACGTCGGCCTGGCCTTGAAGCGGAAACGGGACAAGGCGTAGGCGGTGGCGAGGACGAAGATGGTAGAGATGATACAGACGAGAATAGCGACAACCAAGGTGTTTAGGAACCAAAGGGAGAAGCCGGTCATCTCGATGCCACCTAGGTTATTGGCAACAATGCCATCAAAGGTGGTATTGTTTGCCGCATAGCTAGGATGGGTGTTTGGGACGAAGAGGTAATAGTAATTTAGCAACGTCCACTGCGATGGGGCGAACTTAGCGCGGCTGGAGACGCCTTCTCCAGAAAAAGACTGGAGGAAGAGCCAGAGGATTGGAAGGACCCAAACGACCGCGGAAATCGTGAGGATGATGTAGATAATCGTATTGACGAGAATACGATTCGCTTTCATGGATTTCACTGGAACTGGTCCTCCTTAGCAACGCTGGAACTCTTGTTGTAGATGATCATGGAGATGATGGCGCAGATGATGAAGACGAAGATGCCGATTGCGGAGGCAAGTCCGTACTGCTCGTTGTTCTTTGCCGTCACCAGCTTATAGATGTAGGTTATGAAGAGGTCGGTCTCGCCAAGACGGACGTTAGCGATGACGTTCGGGTTATTTGGTCCGCCTCCGGTAAGGAAGTAGATGACGCCGAAGTTATTAATGTTGCCAATGAAGGTCTGAATGAGGGACGGGCCGGTAACGAAGAAGATATAAGGCATCGTGATCTTGAAAAACTGGGTAGCTGCGCCAGCGCCGTCAATCCTGGAGGACTCATAGAGGTCATTCGGGATGTTCAGGAGGATACCGGTGGTCTGAAGAATGGTATATGGGATACCGATCCAGATGTTGACGAGGATGATGATCGCCTTGGTGGAGAGCGCGTTATTGGTGGTGTCTTTACCGAAGCCTAAGTCGGTTCCGAAGGTATTGTACCACCACTTTCCTAGTGCGCCGCCATCCTTGAGAATCAAGGACAGGCCGATAAGGGAGATGAACTGCGGAACAGCGATGGAGAGGACGAAGACGAACCTCCAGAAGCTCTTGAACTTGATGCCGTCCTTATTGATCATCAAGGCATAGATGATGCCGAGGAAATAGTTGGTGAAGGTGGCAAGAATCGCCCAGACGATGGTCCAGACGAAGGTGAGGACCAAGCCTTTGCCTAAGCCGCTGGACGCGCCGCCGCCGAAGTCGAGGAGCTTCGAGAAGTTCTCGAACCCGACCCAAGTAAACAATGCTCCCGGCGGTGTATGCTGGTTATCGTAGTTGGTAAAGCCGACGAGGATGGAGAGCAATAGTGGCATGAGGACGAAGACCACGACGCCAAGGACAGGAAGGGCAAGAAGGGTGACATGGAAGTTCTCGTCAAGCAAGCTCTTGCCTGTCTTTTTGAAGCCCGATGGACGACCTTCGAATCTTTCCGGATGAGAGGAAGCATATTCGCTAGAAGCTTTGACCACTTCTGCCTTTTTGGCATCGATGGTAGAAGCGTCCATATGGGCTTCCACCTCTTTGATGAGCTCTTGGGCGAGATTATAGGTGAACTTAAAGTTGATGAGCATGTAGTTCTCAGCGGAGAAGCGAGCATACTCGATGGCGGTGTAATTGGTCTTTAGCGCCTTATAGTCACGCTTATAGGCATGATCGGCGTTATTGATGTCTTCCTTGTGGGAGGCATTGACCTCTTTAACGGTTGGAAGGCTTAGGAGGACACCCTTGATGGTCTTGCAATGATCAACGTACTCCTCTTTCGTGATTTTGCCTTCTTTATAGGCAGCCTTCTCGGCATTGAAGCGAGAGAGGACTTCGGCGCGCCTAGCGGCGATGCCTTCATACTTCTTCTCAATTTCAGCGAGGTCGGATTCGTGCTTTTTGACGATTCTAGCCTGCTCCGCCTTATTTTCTTCGTTAGCCTTCTCGAAGTTAGCTTTTCCTTCTTCGTAGACTTCGACGAGCTTGGAGTAGTTTTCGTAGAAGGTTTTCTTCTGCTCGAAGGAGGCAGCGTTAAGGTAATAGACGTTGAACTTGCCGTACTTGGAGTGGTTGAGAACAGAATCGGCGTGGGCGAAGCAGCTTGCGGTCTTTTCGGCCTCGACGATTCTGGAGGAATAGGCGCGGATGCTCTCAGAGATTGCGCCAACCTTATTCATATGGGCGGTCTTGAGGTTAACTTCCTTATTGGAGAGGTTAAGCATCTTGACTCTGACTTTTCTGGCTTCTTTCTTCTTGGCAGAGGCGGCCTTCAGGTCGTTTTTAAGGGTGAGGTCATTGGCGGTAGCCATCATGGCCTGATACTGGGCGGAGAGGGAGGCGACCTCCTTATCCATGCTTTCGATTTTCTCCAGGTAAGAGGCTTTAGACTCCAAAGCCTCAGCTTTTGCAACGAGCTTGGCTTTCTTCTTCTCTAATGAATTGAGGTTAGCGTGGTATTCCTTATCGGAAAGGATGGTCTGTTTGAGGAGATACCGGCCATAGGCCTTATCCATCTTGGATTCCTCCAGGCTATCGACCTTAGCAAAGATATCGCTATAGCGAGAATAGAGGGAATCGAGGGGAACGCTCTTCTCATAGAGGCGGTTCTTCTCCATATCCTCGTAGATCTGCTCGCTATAAGGGGTGGCAACTTTGTTTCGTCTATCGAATTCAGTGAAGTGGGCGATGCGGTAATTGTCATAGCCGGCGTTGATGGATCTCTTCCAGATATAGAAGAAAAATACAACAGAGAAGACAACCAAAATGCCATTGATTAGGGCGAGGAGGGAGTTATCACCACTGACAGCCGAGCAGATCTCGGAATCCAGGAAGGGGTCATAGACACAGACCTGTTCGGTTTTCTTGGTACCGAGGGTGGTAAGTAAGGCAATCGCCTTGAATCCCGAAAGAGCCATGAAGACGATGTAGCCGATTTCAAACACCATGTAGCAGACGGCGTTGAAGTATTGCTTATGGGTCAAGCTGCTGGTTCCAAACAGGAAGAAGGAAGCGCGTCCTGCTTTATCGTTGAACTTCCACTTATGGCCGATGTCCTTGAAGAAAGCCTTAATGCGGAGATAGGCTTTCCCGAAGAATAGCCCGATGGTTTTGAGGATGTTCCAAAGAGCGCGTCCGATGTCAACGAAGAAGCCAGCAATCTTCATAAGCAAGGCAAAGCACCCGGCCGTGAAGGAATGCCAGAAGTAAACGTACCCTGGCTCTGGCTCGACTTCCCTGCCGAGGCAAGTTCGGTTCTCCGCTACGGTAAGCTCCTTCAGTTTGTTTCGCTCATCCATAACTGTTCCTTTCTAATACGCCGCACAAAACGCGCAGCTTTTCCAATGCTTTCTAATTGTATCACCTAAAGGCGATTATGGAAGCAAAAAAAATAATGTCTTTGTGTCAATTAAATAACTAAAAAGTTCCGATGAATACGAAAAAAGGCGAGTACATGCGCTCTCACCTTTTTCTAAGGCACTATAAAGTTTAGTACGGAGGGCTCATCCCCCCATTTTTTGCGTAAAAAAAGCAGCCGCTTTGGTACGAATAGCCTTAACACAAAAATCTACCAAGGAGGCTGCGTGAAATATGATAGCAAATATCTTTGCGATGCGCTGAGGATCGACCCGTCGAAGGCCGAGGAGATCCATGACTTGGCCAACGGCGTGTCCAGCTTCCGAAGATTCAAGGCGAGGCGAATGCTTATTTGCAGCAAAGAGGCCTCGCTCTCCCCAAGAAGGGATGAGAAAGGGCCCATCCTGCCGGACGGGCCCTTTAGGCTCCACAGTTAACTTTAGAGGTTTTTCACCCCTTAGCACTAAACTATATAGCCCTTTTTTAAATATAATCCTTACTTAGCTTCAGCACGTAGTAGGTCGCATTCAGCCTTAAGGAAGAGCTCCCAAGTATTTGCGGTTTCCGGAAGCTTACCATCGAGGAGGGCGTTGCCGATTTCGGCACCACGATCCCACCAGCGGCCTTCGGCAGAGGTGGACTGGATGGCGGCGTACTGAGCCTGTTCGGTTAGAGCCTTGCCACCGAGGGTGACGTTAGCGGTGTAACGAGAATCCTTCTGGGCTTCGAGGTTGCACGGGAGAGCCTGTCTCTTTTCGAAGCGAACGAGCTGGGATTCCTTGTTGGTAAGGAGATCACCAAGGATGATAGCGGCCTTCTGTTCAGCGACGGAAGCGTACTTGTTGACGACGTAGAGCTTGGTGCCGGTGAAGGAACCCATCTGATGCTTGGTGCCGGTGATGGTGAAGGTCGGAAGCTTGACGGCTTTGAGGTTGTTGCAGACAGGCTTGAGGTCAGCTTCCATCCAAGTGCCGGAAACGGCGGCGATCATCTCGCCAGAGGTGAAGCCTTCTTTGATTTTGTCGTTGGAGCCAACAACAAGGGTCTTATTAAGATAGCGCGGCTGGAGAAGTCCATTGATGTACTTCGCAGCGGCAACGCCTTCTGCGCCATCCCACGTGATGTCATAGATAGGCTTGTTGTTTGCGCTCATCTTCCACTTGAGGGATTCGGTTCCGCAAACTCCTTCAGCGAAGAAGAAGGATGGGACATACCAGCCATTGCCGACGTCCATGAGGAAGGTCTTCTTGCCAGCTTCGGCAACGGAGAGGATGCTCTCAAGGGAGCCAGCCTGCTCAGCGGTTAGCGCATCGCCGTTGTACCAAAGGAAGTAACCGTTGTCAGCGGTGATTGGGAAGCCATAGGTGTCGTTGCCGTACTTAGCAGCGGTGACAGCGGTGGCGGCGTTCTTCTCAGAAATGGTCTTGGCGAAGGAAGCCGGGAGCTTGGTGATATAGTTCTTCTGAACAAGGTTGGAGAGCTGGTCATCAGCGATGGCGACGAGGGACGGATAGCCTTTGACGGTCGGGTCGGTTGCAAGGGTGGATCCGCCATCAGCTTCGGAAACAGCCTTAAAGGTGACGTTGATCTTATCATCGGCGGCGGCGGTCTTGTTGTAATTGTCGACGATGGTGGTGAGGACGGCTTCTTCTTCAGCCGGAGCCCAGACGACGATGCTGGTTCCAGAGGCTTTGCCGCAGGAAGCGAGCGACATGAGTCCTAGAAGGAATGCACCAGCAGAAATGACAGTCTTTTTCATAGTTTTATTTCTCCTATTAAAAATTATAGATTAGGCAATAGACTTTAGACGGCAAGCAGCGCTCCAGCCTTCAAGGGCAACGCCGAATTTGTTGTATTCGAAGGTGTAGGTGGCATCTTTGAGAGCAATGATGTTCTTTGAGCTGAGGTCATCTCCTTCTTTGACTTTGTCTGCGTCTTGAAAACTAACGTTGGCAGCGAGGATTTCATCACTGACGCCGGCGCTCTTCCAGTCGACTTTGCCGTAGCCGAAGTCGCTGTTCCAGCCGTGGTTGAAGGTGAACTTATATTGGGTGTCTTTCTTGATCTCGATGGTAAGGGTATAGAAAGAATTCTCGGTGTGACCTTCGTTAACAACTTTAAAGAGCTGTTCTTCTTTGGCTTGCTCTGGCTTCCAATCCCAAGCAGAGCCAGTGATCTGGAGGTCAAGCACATCCTTAGAGATAGAACCGGAAGCGGTTTCGAGGTCATCAGCGCCGAAACGACTATCAGCGGCTTTGGTTCCACAGGAAGCGAGGCCCATGGTCGCGGCGGCAAGAGCAACGGCGATCAGTTTTTTGTTAATCATGAAATTACTTCTCCTTTCATTTCTTTTCAAAAATTTTTAGGGCGATTTCGCTTAGGACACTATCAACTAGTTGTCCCGGGACTCCTCGGCCCTTAGTAATTTTTGATCAACACGCTGACTATAATATGTCCCCAAAATCGAGGGCGCAATAGGTAAACTGCAACCGCTTACAATACCGATGCCATCGAGACTTTTTATCCTTAATATCATACGCGCAACATTTTGACTTTGCGTTTTGGAAATCCTAAATGTATACAAGCTTTTTTTAAGTTAAAGATATACATCTAATAGTTACGATGACATCTCATTTTGTTCCTAAATCTAAAAAGTTATAGCGATAGATAAAAATGTTTTTCCGTTGACAAAATAAAAAATAGTTTTGATTCTGAAAACATCTTTTAAAAATCCGCTAAAAAATTTTTAAAATTATTTTTGAACACCCGCTGCACTTCTAGAGAAAAAATCCGATAACATCGAAATATCTTAAAATTTCGAAAACGTTTACGTTAAGGAAATAAGGCACTTTTCTATGTTTTCATTTATTTCATCAAAAAAGGGCAAAAAATTTTCATCGACTTGAATAAGTTCTTCCTTCCTACGATTAAATCTCATTTTTTAAGGCAGATTTTTTTTGGTTGATAATGGGAAACCGCTTCCATAGAAATAGTTCCCTTTGGTATTCAAAACGGCATAATCTCAAGCTTTTCTAGCTTCTACTACATTGCAAAATATCTGGTTTTGAAGTGATCCTAGCTTCAATCTCGGCAATATCTGTTTGGTCCTTCTTAATGGGAATCAAGCCCGCTGCATTTCTATCTCCTACTGGCCCTGGGCGAAAGACGCTCCGCAGGGTTATTTCTGCTTCGGCTTGTGAGAATTAGCTGCTAGATAGGCTCTTGGGCGGGCTATAGAGACGGCAAAAAAGCCAACCCTTTCGGATTGGCCAGTTTTAGATAAAGCTCTAATTACTTCGCAGCGACCGGGTAAACGGAAACTTTCTTTCCGCTTCTGCCCATGCGCTCAAACTTCACGGTGCCGTCGATGGTGGTGAAGAGGGTATCATCTCCACCCTTCATGACATTGGCGCCCGGATAGACTTTGGTGCCTCTTTGACGATAAAGAATGCTGCCAGCGGTGACAAACTCTCCATCGCCGGCTTTCGCGCCAAGGCGGCGGCCAGCGGAATCGCGGCCGTTCTTGGTGGAACCAACGCCCTTCTTGGAAGCGAAGAGCTGAAGATCTAGAACAAATTTCATTGTGCTACTTCCTTTCTTTGATAGTTAAGGCATTCGGGTAGGATGCCTCAATGGTTTTGAGTTGGATGATAAGGGTTTCGATCACGGTCTGATCGTGCTCAGAGATAGTTCCCTTGAAATTGACTTCAACGCATCCGGATTCGAGCGCGATGTCGTAATTTTCTCCCTCATCGTTTAAGGCGTTGAGAGCGCCGGTTGCGCAAGCGCTGACGGCAGCGCAGACTAAGTCTTTGCCGTAGTCTCCGGTGTTCGCATGGCCTTTGATGGAGAGGGATTCAATCCCTTTGCCCTTATACTGGATGTCAACCTTAATCATAGAACAACTCTATTAGGCGTTGATGGCTTTGACGACGAGGCAGGTATAGGGCTGACGGTGGCCGATGTGCTTGCGCTCATTGGCTTTGGCCTTGTACTTGTAGACGTGGATCTTCTTGTTGAGGCCCTGCTTCTCGACCTTGCAGTCGACGGAAGCGCCTTTGACGTACGGAGCGCCGACCTTAACGGTGTCTCCGCCGACAAAGAGGACCTTCTCGATCTTGACGTCTTCGCCGGCTGGGACGTCGAGCTTCTCGACATAGATCTTGGCGCCGACTTCAACTTTGACCTGCTTGCCGCCGGTCTCGATGATTGCGTACATGTTGATTTTTCCTCCTTTGTTTTGTGCTTTGTGATGACTCGCTATAGAGGCATTTAGGTATAAAACCTAGATTTTATGGCCTTTTCTATGCGGTTGCGCGCCCAAAGCAAAGGCGACAACGGGAATATAATAGTCATTGCCTTCCCTAAAGGGAAGCAAAATATTCCTAGGCGAGGTAGATTTTAGGACTTTCCCCTTGTGAAGAAAAGCCTTTTTAGCACTTTGGCAAGTTTCGTTGGTTCTCTTTGCCTTCACTCTCTTCTAGGTAGAAGGTTTCCGCCCAGAAAAGAAGGAAGGCGTCAAAGGCTTCGGCGATGAATTCCTCATAGGTCCAATGATTCCTTCTGCAGGCGTTGTCTAAGACGGCCCAGCCATCAGGGGAAAGCCTAGAGGAAAGCAAGCTCCATAGCGAAGCGTAACGATGGCGTCTTCTTCTGCTCATTTAGAATCCCATTCGAACTTATAGCCATCGGGCAACGTCACCTTTGCACCGCGGCTAGTGAATAGCTTGTAGGCGACGATTGTCAAAATGACGACGGAGAAGACAAGCAAGACGGTGGCGAGGGTAAAAGCCTCGCCAGGGCGGCAGGAAGAGGCTTCTTCTTCGGTTAAGGGTATTAGGTTCATATTCGACCTCCAATTTGTTATTTTGCCTTATAGACAACAGGGCATTACGTTAAGTTTTCAGCGGATTTAGTCTCCCTCCTTAAAGGAGCTATTTTTATCCGCTTAATAAGAAGAGAAAGAATGAAAGGGGGGGACAACGACCGAATCGCCTAGCGATGCTATCCATCTTTCCTTCCTCTTCCAAAGCGTAAGAGCAACGATTTGGCGTAACTCTAGCAATAGGCAAAGCCATTTTGGATAGAGCTAGGGCTAATTAGGCTAAGCCCCAAACAACTAGCAAAGTGAAGCCTATTGGGACAAGAAGAGGCGAATCTATTAGTTAGACTCCCCTCACTATCCTTTTAGGGGTGCAAACTAAGAAAAGGACAATAAAAAAGCCAGGAATTTATCGTTCCTGGCCAATAATGTCGATGCAGTCGATATTATTTTTATTTTAGAGATTCCAGTCTAGCGGAGACTTCAGCTAGCTTGGCCTTATTGGCTTCTAGCTTTTCCCTCTCGAGCTTGATCTTGGCTTCCGGGGCTTTGGCGAGGAAGCCCGGGTTAGAGAGCATCTTCTCGCCGCGAGAGACTTCGGCGTTGAGCTTTTCGATATCCTTGCTTAGGTTAGCGAGAAGCTCGTCTTTGTCGATATCCTCCTCGACGACGAGGGTGAAATCGCGGTAGACGAAGGAATCGCCTTGCGGTGCATGCTTCTCAAAACGGACTTCCTTGGCGAAGAGGAATCTCTTGAGGTAATCCTCGATGCCCTTAAACGGAGATTTCGGGGAGAGAACTAGCTTGATCGGGGCATTCGGGGCGATCTTCCTTTCGGATTTATAGCCGCGGATATCCTTGATCATGGCGGCTAGAAGGGCACCGGTCTTCTCAGCGCTTGGGGAGTGGAGGGCCTTGTCGTACTCAGGGTAGCTTTCCAGCATGATGGATTCCTTATGGCCTGGAAGGGAGAGATACATCTCTTCGCAGACGAACGGGCAATAAGGATAGATCATGAGGATGATCTCTCTGACGACCTTATAGAGGGTGGCTTTGACGGCCTTTTCCTTAGCTGGGTCAGCGAGGGAGACTTTAGACATCTCTAGGTAATAGGAGCAGAAATCGTCATAGACGAAGTCGTAGAGTGCTTCCGAGGCGGCGCCGAACTGGTACTCCTCCATCTTGGAGGTGACCTTCTTGATGGTGTCCTCTAGCCTAGAGAGGATGTATTTCTCTAGGGTGCCAAGCTCTTTGGGGTTGATTTTTGTCGGGACATAGTCTTCGCCTAGAGTCATCTCGACATAGCGGGTGGCGTTCCAGATCTTGTTGAGGTAGTTTTCAGCGGCCTGTAGCTTCTCCTCGCTATAGCGCATATCCTGCCCTGGAGTGCTATTGGTGGTGATGAAATAACGCATCGCGTCGACGCCGTATTTGGCGATGATGTCCAGCGGGTCGATGCCGTTGCCTAGGGACTTAGACATCTTTCTGCCCTGCTCATCGCGGATGAGGCCATGGATCAAGACTTTCTTAAACGGGGCCTTATCGGTGAAGTGCTCGGACTGGAAGACCATTCTGGAAACCCAGAAGAAGATGATGTCGTAGCCGGTATTGAGGATAGAGGTCGGGAAGTATCTATCGAAATCCGGGGTCTTCTTTGGCCAGCCCAAGGTGGCAAAGGGCCAAAGGGCGCTAGAGAACCAGGTGTCGAGGACGTCCTCGTCCTGAGTGTATTCATTCATATCCGGCGCGGTCTCGGAAACGAGGATGCTGCCATCTTTCTTAGAATAGTAAGCCGGGATTCTGTGGCCCCACCAAAGCTGGCGGGAGACGCACCAATCCTCAACGTTGCTCATCCATCTGATGAGGACCTTTTCGAATCTCTTGGGGAGGAATTCGATCTTATCTGGAGACTTCTGCTGCGCCAAAACGCGGTCAGCAAGCGGCTTCATCTTGACGAACCATTGCTTTGAGAGCATCGGCTCGACGACGACCCCGCTGCGCTCGCTATGTCCGACGGAGTGGACGATTTTCTCGATGTGGTCAAGATGTCCGTTGGCCTTGATGTCCTGCACGAGGGCCTTGCGGCACTCATAACGGTCCATGCCTTCATATTTGCCAGCAAGCTTATTCATGTGGGCGGTCTCATCAAGCACCTTGATGAGGGGGAAGCCATACTTCTTCGCAAGGGCGAAGTCATTGGGGTCGTGGGCGGGGGTGCACTTCATCGCGCCGGTGCCGAAGGCGATATCGACATAAGAGTCGCCCATAAGGGGGAGCTCTTCGCCATTTGCCGGGTTAATGACCTTCTTGCCGATGAGGTCTTTATATCTCTCGTCTTTGGGGTTGACGAAGACGGCGGTGTCGCCAAACATCGTCTCCGGACGGGTGGTCGCGACGATGATCTGCTTATCGGTGCCGACCACATCGTATTTGAAATAGAAGAATTCTCCTTCGTCATCGCTATGGATGACTTCGATGTTGGAGAGGGCGGTGCGCAGCTCCGGATCCCAATTGATGATGCGCTCGCCCTGATAGATGAGGCCTTCGTTATAAAGGGTGACGAAAACGTGCTTAACCGCGTTAGATAAGCCCTCATCAAGGGTGAATCTTTCGCGGGTATAGTCGACGCTTAAGCCGATTTTGGCCCACTGATCGTGGATGGTATTGGCATACTCATTCTTCCACTTCCAGACTTCTTCGACGAACTTCTCGCGTCCAAGGTCATATCTAGAGATGCCCTGCTCGCGAAGCTTGGCCTCGACTTTGGCCTGGGTAGCGATGCCAGCGTGGTCCATGCCAGGAACCCAAAGGACATCATAGCCCTTCATCCTCTTGTAGCGGGCGATGATGTCATCGGGGATGGTATCCATGACGTGGCCAAGGTGAAGCTTTCCGGTGACGTTGGGGGGCGGGATAACCAAAGAAAATGGCTGCTTATTCTTGTCGCCGGCTTCAAAATAGCCCTTGTTCTTCCAGTTTTCGTACTTGCCCTGTTCCACCAGAGCGTGGTCATAATGCTTGTCTAACATCTTTGACTCCTTCTTCTAAATAAAAAACGCCGTATCCCATTCTAGGACGCGGCGCGCGGTACCACCTAGATTCCTATATAGAGATATATAGGCTCTTAAGCCCTTTAACGCGGGGAAACGATTCTCTCCCTTGCCGACTCATAGGGACCTCTATCCTGGCTTTTCAGCTGCCGCCAGGTCTCTGCTATAGAAGCCTTCCTAATCCCTTCAAGATCATCAAGACGTAGGTATTATCCTATTTTCTATGCAATTTGTAAGGGGGGAAAAGCATTGCCTCCACTCTATTAAGAATAAGGCAATAGGTTTGGTGATTCCCCTAATAAGCGCATCTTTTATTTCGTTAATGTTAGTGCCAAACAAGGCGATTTGCTGGCAGAGGGGGATGCTCACGAAACCTTAACGAAAGGAAAAAACCCTCCGCAAAAAGTGGAGGGTAGGATCCTATTTGCCGTAAGAGGCGATGGCGTTGCGGATCTTTTCCGTAGCGGCGGACGACAGGTCAGATTCAAGATAACGGGTGAGGCCCATCTTCTCGGCGCGCAGCCTAGCCTGATGCTTCTCTTTCTGGTTCATCTGGTCGCACTTGGTGAGGATGACGATAAGAGGAACGTTGGTGGAAACAAGGTAGCGGATGAAGGATTCATCGTCTTTTCCTAGGTCCCTGCGGAGGTCTAGAAGAAGGCAGATGGCCTTAAGGCTAGGCTCTTTGACATAGTCTTCCATCATCTTCGCGAAGTTGATGGTATCGATATTCGCGTAGATGGTAGAGCCGTAACCTGGAGAGTCGACGAGGTAGAATTTGCCATCGACTTCGAAATAATTAAGCAGCTTCGTCTTGCCGGCTTTTTTGGAGCTGAAGGCGATCTTCTGCCCCAAGACGGCATTGATGAGGGTGGATTTGCCGACGTTAGAGCGGCCAACCATCATGATGGCGGGCAGCTCTAAGCGCGGCCTTTTCTTCAAATTGGGAGCCGAAGTTACGAATTTGGCTTTGCGGAAGTTAACGGGGGAGCTGCTCATGCTTGCTTGGCAACGAGAGCGAAGTTCACGGCGTCATCGACGGACTTCATGAACTTGATCTCAAGTCCTTTCTTAACTTCTTCGGGAAGCTCGGCGACATCCTTTTTGTTGTCCTCGGGGACCATGATGGCCTTGAGGCCGCTTCTCATGGCGGCGAGAGACTTCTCGCGGAGACCGCCGATAGGAAGGGCTTTGCCGCGGAGGGTGACTTCGCCCGTCATGCCGACGTCAGCGGAGACAGGGGTGCCTGAGAGGCAAGAGATGATGGCGACGGTCATCGCGACGCCAGCAGAGGGCCCATCCTTTGGCACGGCGCCTTCTGGAACGTGGATATGGATATCGTTCTTCTCGAAGATCTCGGGCTTGATGCCGTATTTGTCGGCATTGGCGCGGACATAGTCAAGGGCGATGGTCGCGCTTTCCTTCATGACGTCGCCTAGCTTTCCGGTGAGGACGAGTCCGCCCTTGCCCGGGAAATAGGTGACTTCGATCGGAAGGATATCGCCGCCGAAATCGGTATAGGCGAGGCCGGTGACGACGCCGACTTGGTTCTCCTTCTCTTTCTTGGTGCCTTCGAAGATCTCGACGCCGAGGTATTCCTGGACCTTGGCGGCGTCGATCTTGATGGGCTTAATTGTCTCGGGCTTAGTGAGGATCTCAACGACGGCCTTGCGGCAATTGGAGGCGATAAGCCTTTCCAGCTGGCGGACGCCGGCTTCCATGGTGTAGTGCTCGATCATCTCGGGGAAGGCATCTTCCTCAAATTCGATGTCGCCTTCTTTTAGGCCATTGAGCTTCATCTGCTTCGGAACCAAGAAGCCTTTGGCGATCTTGGTTTTTTCGATCTCGGTATAGGAAGGGACTTCGATGAGCTCTAGACGGTCGCGGAGAGGTCCCGGGACTCTAGAGATATCGTTGGCGGTGCAGATGAAGAGGACCTTAGACAAGTCATAGGGCTCTTCGAGGTAGTTATCGTTGAAGGCGAAGTTCTGCTCAGGGTCAAGTACCTCAAGGAGGGCGCTTGCCGGGTCGCCACGGTAGTTATTGCCGCCGACCTTATCGATTTCATCGAGGAGGAAGACCGGGTTAATGACGCCGGCTTTGGTCATGCCATGGATGATTCGCCCAGGCATAGAGCCAACATAGGTGCGGCGATGGCCGCGGATTTCAGCTTCATCGGAGATGCCGCCGAGGGAGGCTTTGAAGAACTTTCTGCCAAGGGCTCTGGCGATGGAGCGGGCAAGAGAGGTCTTGCCGACGCCAGGGGCGCCATAGAAGCAAAGGATCGGGGCCTTTAAGTCGCCGGTCATCTTCTTGACGGCTAGGTACTCAAGGATGCGCTTCTTGACCTTCTCTAGGCCATAGTGGTCCTCATCAAGGACCTTCTTGACGTTGTCTAGATCCTCATTGTCTGTGGTGGTCTGATACCAGGGGACGTTCATGAGGGTCTCGATATAGGACATGATGAGGGAGGACTCGATGGAGGACTCCGGCATCATCTCGTAGCGGTGAAGCTCTTTCCTAACCTTTTCCTTAACGTAGTCGGGGTAGGGGTTCTTCTCTAGCTTCTCCTTGATGGTCTCTTCGGAAGTGCTGGAAGAAGGGTCTTCCCCAAGCTCTTGCTTGATGGCCTTCATCTTCTCGCGAAGATAGTATTCCTTCTGCTGCTTTTCGGCGGCGTCACGCACTTTGTTGTTGATGTCGTTATCGACGTCGGCAAGCTGCTTGACGCCGTTGATCATGGAGATGAGAAGCTCCATTCTCTTATTGATATCGACTTCCTCTAGAAGGGCCTGCTTCTGCTGTAGGGAGATGGGAAGATAGCCGGCAAGGGTGTCGGGGAGATCTTCCGGATTGATGCCTTTGCCAAGCTGGTTGAGGGCGGATCTTGGGATATTCTGTCCCATAGAGGGGGTGGAGGCGATGACATCGACAACTTTCTTGGTGAGGGTCAGCTCATCTTCCTTCTCGCCGCGGACGCTCTCAAGAAGCTCGCCGGTCGCGACATAGGCGTTGTCCTCGACCCTGACGTTAGAGAGGCGAGCACGCTTGCTGCCGACGACGCGGATGCGGATGGAAGAGCCATCCTGGGCATAGGAGACGATGCGGCACATGGTACCGACGGAATAGATATCCTCTTCTGTCGGGTTATCGACTTTCTCGCCTTTTTGAGAGACGACGAAGATTAGGTTATTGGTCTCCTCTTTGGCCTTGTTGACGGCGGCGACGGAGAAAGGACGGGCGACTTCGATCTCTTCGCTCATATTGGGGAAGACGACGAGGGCGCGGGCAATCAATAAAGGAAGGGCAATGGTGTTGGATTCGATGTTTGGCATTAGAACTAATACCCCTTTCTAGCTTGTTACAGCGTTATTTTTCACAACTTTAGCAATCTCGACAAGAGACTGCTAACAAGGGTGATTATAAAGAGGCTGTTAGCACTGTCAAGCGATAAGCGCTAAAGCTTATCGGTTGGTTGCTAAACAGCCTCCTTTCTTATTTATATATAAGGATAACAGTAAGAAGAATCAAGCGACTTACTCAGCCTTTTTGGCAGCAGTCTTCTTGGCAGAGGGCTTCTTGGCGGCAGGTTTCTTCTCGCCACTTTCTTCCTTCGGAGCGGTCTCCTTCTTAGCAGAGGGCTTCTTCTCGCCTTCTTCTTCCTTCGGAGCAGCCTCCTTCTTGGCAGAAGGCTTCTCTTCCTTGGCAGAGTCGGCAGAAGAAGGGTTCTTCTCTAGGATGAAGCGCTGGAGCTTGGTCTGGTGGACGTTCTCGCGGAACTGGTCGAGCTGGCCGCCAAGGATCTTCTTGAGCTCGGCGATCTCCATCTTATAGGTGTCGGCCATCTTGGCGATTTCGTGATCGAGCTCAGAGTCGGAGACGGCGAGGTTCTCCTTGGCGGAGAGGGTCTCGAGGACGAGGTAACGCTTGATGTTAGCAAGGGACTGTTCCTTCATCTGAGCCATGGTGGCTTCTTCGGTGGAGCCAGTGATCTCGAGGTACTGCTGGAAGGTTAGGCCATTGGATTCGACTTGCTTCTTGAGGTTCTCTTCCTGCTGCTTGGCTTCGTTCTCGACGATTTCGTCGGCGATTTCGACCTTAGCATTGGCGACGATCTGATCAATGATGGCGTTGTAATAGGCGCTTTCGATCTGGTCGACCTTGGCCTGGAGGAGGGACTTCTTCTCATATTCCTTTAGCTCATCGACCGTCTTGACGTCCTTGATGTTGAGGTCGAGGACAGCTTCGTCGGAGAGGGTCGGAACGGACTTCTCTTTGACTTCGTGGATAGAGCACTTGAAGGTGGCTGGCTTGCCAGCGAGGTTAGCGACATACTGTTTCGGGAAGACGATTTCGACATCCTTAGAATCGCCGGCCTTGACGCCGACGAGGGCTTCTTCAAAGCCAGGGACGAAGGAGTTGGAGCCGAGTTCGAGGGAATAGTTGTCGGCGGATCCGCCTTCAAATTCCTTGCCATCGACGTAGCCGACAAAGTCGAAGACGACGGTGTCGCCCATCTTGGCTTCGCGCTGCACGGTGACGAGTTCAGCGGCGGCGGCGAGGCGGCGGTTGATATCGTCGGTGATTTCCTTTTCGGAGACGGAGGCGACTTTTTTCTTGGCGGTTAGGCCAGTGTAGGCGCCGAGGGTGACCTTCGGAGCGAGGGTGACCTTATAAACGAGGGAGAGTTCCTTGTCGGAGACTTTGGTGATATCGACATCCGGACGGCTGAACGGATTGAGCTTCTCCTCGGTGAGGACCTGGGCATAGACAGGGTTAAGGACATCATTGATGGCCTGGTTGATGATTTCGCCTTGGGAAATCATCTTCTTCGCCATGGCAGCGGGGACGTGTCCCTTGCGGAATCCTTTGGCGGAAAGATTGGCGGAGAGTTTATGGAAGGCCCTCTCCTGAGCCTGAGCCCACATGTCGCTATCAACGTCGACACTGATCTCAACTTTGCAGTTCTCTAATTCTTTGACGGTGTGCTTCATTTTCTATTGTTTCCTTTAGCAAGCGGTTACAAGAATACTCTATCTTTAGATAGTGCGCAAATACTTAATTGCGGGTTCCTTGCACCTTTTCCCTTATTCGGTAAGGGGCGGGTTCTCTTTAAGTAGCTTCTCCATTGCCTCCATCGCCTTGGTCATCTTCGCGGTCGCGGGTTTACTAGCGACATGAAGATAAGAGGAAGCTAGCGCGAGGGAAGCATCTTCAATAAGCTCGATGCTTCCTAGGCTATTTAGGGATTCTGGGTAGAGGGCCATCACGGTTTCGTTGACGATAGAGGCGGCAAGGCGGCCAAGACTTGCGTCTTTATAGCCGGAAAGATAAGAGGTGATAGCGGCGTACTCCTTATCGCCAAAAGGCGGGATTAAGGAAGAAGGCACAACTTTATACGTCTTTCCGTTTTTGCTGAATTCTAATGGCGATGCATCCCCTAAAGAAAGAAGGATAAGAAGAGCGAAGGTCCTTAGGTCACTATGGCGGTTAGTGGAGCTTGCGACCTCCCTGATTTCCTTTTTATAGTCTCCGGCGTTATGGCTACGGAGGTAATTGAGTAGACCCAATAGCTCATAATCCTCTTTCGGGGAGGCGAAGATCCTTTCGATCTCCTCTTGCTCATAAGGAGAGGCGGGGCGAGAATCCCTTTCGGCTTCCCTTATGGCTTTGGGGAGCGCGCGCAGCACTTCTTCCACCTCTTGTTTGACGTAGGGGAGGTTTTGGAAATACGCAAGGTCTTCATAGGCCTCATCGAATTCTTTTAAGGCAAAGCGGACCTCGAAATTGACCTTCAAGGTCAAGACGGGGTTTTCCTTCCAAAGGATATCGCGGTCAGAGACGAGGATATCAACGGCTTCTTCGTAACGGGAAAGGCTTAGCAAAGCAGAGAGGCGATATAGGAGCTCTTTCGGCTTTTTGGAGAGGCGGGTAAGCTGCTCAACGAGCTCATACTCGCCCTTTTCTAATAATGTTTTGTAGTTGTCCATAAGGTTGCCGCTATATTTTACATAGATATATGGCAAACCCCTAGGGATAAGAGCCCAAATAAGCCAAAACCATCTAGTAATGCGTACGAGATTTCCATTTGCCCTCACTTGCTTTATATTTATCCCCGGATGATTTACTTTGTCATTTTCATCGCATCTAGCCTCGCCGCCATGACGACCTATGGCACGCTTACATATATCGACTCCCCCTCGATGCTAGTTACCTGGTGGTGGTATTTCGCCATCATCCTCATCGGGCTAGCCACCTACTTTGGCTTATTCCTGCTGGAAGCCATCTGGCATTACGTCTTCGCCGAATGCATCAAAGCCTGCGGGGCTGGGGAAGAAGGAAAGAAAAACAAATACGCAAGCCACGTATTGCAGCAAAATATCTTCCTTGTCCTGCGCCTATTCCGCCTCCACGTTAGGAAAAACGACTTCGATAAGCTTCCTAGCAAAAATGAGCACGCGATGTTCGTCTATAACCATATCTCAAACCTCGATCCCCTCGTCATGATCGACGCCTTCAAGGATAGAGATCAGTTCTATATTCAGAAAGAACAGATGAAGAGCGTTCCGATTGCTGGCGGCTATACCAAAAAGGCCGGTTACCTCTTCATCAAGCAAGATGACATGCTCTCTGGCAAGCGCGTTGTGGACCTCTCGACCGAAATTCTAAAAGCCAACAAAGCCGACATCGTCGTCGCCCCGGAAGGGCACCGCAATAAAGATTATCCGCAACGCGCGAATCTCCCCTATCACGGCGGCACCTTCTCGATGGCCTACTTCTCGCATTGCCCGATCGTCGTCTGCGCGATTGAGAATACCCATGCGGTGAAGGACAGGTTCCCCTTCCGCTCCACCAAAGCCTACGTCGACATCGTCAAAGTCCTCCATTACGAAGACTATAAGAACATGAAGCCGATGGATTTGGCTTCTCACGTCGCCTATCTCATCAACGAACGCCTAGAAGAGAAAGAACCTAGGCGTTACCACCTAAGGAAGAAAAAGAAATAATCCCGACGAAATCGGGATTTTTCTTTTAAGCATACCGGCCTTTCCCATACGCGTAATCAAAGGGCTTCCGCAGTTATTCCATAGCGGTGCCATCTTCATGCGGATGAGCCTTGTAGAATTCTTTTGATAGTTTCCTTAGTTCAACAAGTTTTGCCATAAATATAATAAAAGCTTGGATTATCCAAGCTACTTCATTCGGGATTTCTTTTTCAGGTCTTACCCTCAGACCATATCTATCAAGAGGTTTCCCTCAGGAATCTAAATTTTATGGCGCGCCCGAGCCGACTCGAACGGCTGACCCACAGCTTAGAAGGCTGTTGCTCTATCCAGCTGAGCTACGGGCGCGTGCTCCGATAATATAAGACATAGCCGAGTCATTCTCAACTTTAACTTTCATTTTCTTCGTAACTTTTTCGCTATTTCAGCGCTAGTTGGCGAAAAACGAATAGAAAAAGAGTGTTTTGAACCGGCTTATCTTTCTTTATCTTTTCTCGGAGAGCGACTTCTTCTCTTCGTACATCTTCTTATCCGCTTCTTCGAGCATCTGCTCTACGCTATGGTGAAGCGAGGGTTTGAAGATTTTGACGCCAACGGAGATGGCGACCTGAGCCCAAGGTTTTTCTAGGGTTGTGTCACGGCTGACTTCGAATTCGCGCAACTTCGCCAGGAGGGCATTCCTATTCTCGTAATCCTCGCCTTCGAGGACGACGACGAATTCATCGCCCCCAACGCGGTAGAGGGGAGAATGGATGAAGCAGCCGGCGATGGCTCTAGAAGTTGTCCTTAGGGCAAGGTTACCGCGATTGTGGCCATAGGTGTCATTGACGAACTTAAGGCCATTCATATCGATCATGACAAGGGCGAACCTCGCGGTATCGTTGGCGATGGAGGCATCTAGCTCCTGCTCTTTTTGCAGGAAGGAGTTAATGCTATTGGCGCCGGTAAGAGGGTCGCGGAAGGCGAGCTCTTTCATCCTCTCGCTATATTCCTGCAGCTTCTTTCTGTCCTCGACGATCGTTTCCTGCGAGAGGAGGATGGAGCGGTAGAGGCTTTGGAACTCATTCGAGTTGTATCTAGTTAGATAAGAGGAATCGACGATTTCTTTGGTAGCAGAGAAGTTCTCGTTGAACTCCTTAAGCTTATTAATCGGCTTTACGATCGAGAAATTGACGATGAGGATGGCTCCGACAAGGGTGATGATCATCAATAGGCCTTCGATGCCGATGATCGAATAGCCGACGCGGTTGATGTCTTTGATGACGGCGTTGAAATCAACGTCGACGCCGATATAGCAGATTGCTTTGTTATCCGAATCAAGGATGGGGCGGTAATAGGAGATAAGCCATCCCCAATATCCGTTATATAGGAACGGGCCGACGTCGTCTTTATTATCGGGGTCGGTAAGCGGCGACTGTCCCTCGAGTTCGTATTCTCCATTCATCGGGAAGACGTAACCGTAACTATCGCCATCCTCTTTGTCGGAATCATAGATAACGCGGAAGCCTTTACCGCCCTCTTCCATATCGACGACCTGATAGACATAGAGGTATTTGATGACCTCATCCGAGAGGGCGAACCAATTTTCTAAGTCGTCTCTAACCTCTAGATATTCATCGCCATTATCGCCATTAGGCTCAACGATCTTCTTCGCTTTCTCTGGCGAGATGTAGGTCGAGGCAGCGCTGGCATAATTCTCCGCGATCTCCCCGTAGGTTTTTAGGGTTTGGCTGCGATAAGCAATGGTGGTGGTGAAGAACAAAGCGACGCCGAAAACGATGGTGACAGCGGCCAAGCCAGCGCCGAGTCGGAAACAGAGGGAATGGAGAAAACGCCATCTATTTTTGCTGCTTTGCTTCTTTTCCATGATTTTGCTTCGCGGCACTATACCACGTTGCGGGAAGACTCTTCCCATAATTTGCCCCGATACGTTCCTTTGCGGGCAAGTTATTAAAGGTATTTTCACGCATGGGATATAAAAAAAGCCAAGAATCGCTTAGGCTCTTGGCACAAATTAAGCCCTACTCTTCTTTAGGGGCGTGAAGCTTGTTATAGAGGCTTTCGGCAACCGGAATCGGAAGCAATTGGCTAAGCTCGGCAACGCTGGCCCCCAGCAAAGAATCGATGGAGGGGTAATGCCTCTCCAGCAATTCCTTGCGTTTGATGCCAAGCCCAGGAACATCATCGAAGATCGAGGAAACCATGGATTTGCTGCGCTCATTGACGTGGAAGGTGATGGCGAAGCGATGAACTTCATCCTGCATTCTCATAAGGAGGAAGAATAGTCGCGACTTCCTATCGATAGGGTAGGTATTGCCGCTACTATCGATAAGGCCTTCGGTCTGGTGCTTGTCATTTTTATATAGGCCAGCGACCGGGATACTCACCCCGATGTTATTTAGGGCTTCTAGCGTTGCGTGAACCTGGGGGAGGCCGCCATCGGTAAGGATGAGGTCAGGATAGCTTTGCCCCTCTTCTTTTAATCGGGAATAGCGCCTGGAGACGACTTCGACCATGGAATGGTAGTCATCGCCGGCATCCTGCATAGAAAGATGGAACTTGCGGTACATCTTCTTCGCGGGCTCGCCATTGATATAGCAGACCATGGCGCCGACCGGGCTAGAGCCTTGCAGGTGAGAGTTATCGAAAAGCTCGATGCGGTAAGGGGTATCCTTTAGTCTTAGGATTTGGCCTAGCTCTTCTAGAAGCGCATTATTGTCTTCTTCTAGCCTTGCGGACATGAAGTGGGCATCAAGGCCTTGCCTGGCGTTAAGCTCGGCAAGGTTAACCATGTCGAGCAGACGTCCTTCTTTCGGTAGGGCAACGAAGACGCCATCGAGTTCTTCCTCGAGGTCTTGGAGCATTGGGAGCCTGCCTACGATTTCTTTCGGGGTTTCGTGATTGGAGTAATATTGCTCAAGCAAATCCAGGACCTGCTCTTCGACATCGCCGAAGCTAGCGACGACGTGCACCGATTTCCCTAGCAAGATGCCGCGCCTATAGGTAAGGATAGCCAGGCTACGATACTGGTCGCGCTCGGCATAGGCGATGACGTCGCGAGGGGTTTTGTCGCTAGTGAGCTCCACATTTTGCTTCGCGGTGGCATAGTCGATGGCATCGAGGGATTTCTTATATTCGGCCGCGGTTTCAAAATCGAGGTTCTCCGAGGCTTCGTTCATTTTCTCGCGCAGCTTCGCCTTCACCTCGCTTGTATCGCCATTAAGGAATTTCTTGATCTCTTCGTATAGCCTTTCGGTCTCCTCTTTCTCTAGCTTATGGATGCAGGGGGCAAGGCATTGGCCCATCGAATAATATAGGCAAGGCTTATTGGGGATATTCTTGCACTTACGGGTAGGGTAGACCTTGTTTAGGACGCGGATCGTTTCGCTGGCCTGGCTGCTTCCCGGGAAGGGGCCGAAATAGAAATAGTTCTTATCCTTGCTGGACCTAGCGATCTTCAAAAGCGGGTCATTATGCCGCTTTAAGGCGATATAGGGATAATGGCTATCGTCCATCAGCATGATGTTGTAACGGGGATAGTAGGTCTGGATGAGATTCTGCTCCAAAATGAAGGATTCCTTATCGCTAGAGACGATGATGAAATCAAAGTGGTCGACGTGGCTGACCATCGCGGCGACTTTGCCGGATTGGGGACGAAGAAAATACTGCGAAACGCGCCGCTTTAAATTCTTCGCCTTGCCGATATAGATGATCTTATCGTCGGCATTCTTCATCTGATAAACGCCAGGCTTATCCGGCAGAAGGGCGATCTGCTTTTTTAAGGTTTCGGTCAGCATTCTAAGGATATCTTACTTCAAAAAGACGACGGTCGCGCCGCTGCCGCCTTCATATTCGCCGCCAAGAGAGAAGGATGCGATCCAATCCTTGTGCTTCTTGCAGTAATCGTGGGTGAGCTTGCGAAGGGTTCCGCTTCCATTGCCATGGATGATGCGGACGCGCTTAAAGCCCTTAAGGCGGCAGGCATCCAGGTATTTATCGATGGCCAAAGAGGCTTCGTCGTAGCGCATGCCGATGATATTCAGCTCTAATCCAACGCCAGAAGAGCTGCCGATTTTATCAAGGACGGCGCCCTTCATCGCGACTTTCTTATCTTCCTTGGGAGCGCTAGTTCTGACAAGTTTGTCCTTGGTGGTTTTGAAAGTCATGCCGGAAGAGGTGGATATTTCGACGTTTTTGCCCTTCATGCTGCTGACTTTGCCGATGATGTTATAGGAAGGCATCTCGACATAGTCGCCGACTATTATCGGCTCATCGAAGACTTGCTCGGGGTGCTTTTCCTGTAGCTCTTCCAGGCGCTTTTTCGCGGCAATGGCCTGATGAAGCTTCACTTCCGGGGAGTTTAGGCCCTTCATGATCTCTTCGACTTGCTCTCTAGCCGAGTCGATGATGGCCTGCTTCTTCATATTGACGGAAGAAAGGAGCTTCTCTTGCTTGGCGTTAAGATCGTTTTCCTTCTGGTGGAGCTCGCGTTCTTTAAGATCAAGCCGAGCCTGCTGCTTCTTCAAGTCTTCGCGCAGCTCTGCATTCTCTTTGGAGAGCTTGGTGAGTTCTTGTATGGCGGAAGCGACAGATACATTTTCATCGACGGAGGCATATTTCTCAGCCGAAGAGACGATTTCCTCGCTTAATCCGAATCTTCTTGCGACGGTCAAGCCATAGGATTCGCCAGGCAAGCCCATCTGGAGGATATAGGTAGGCAGTAGCTTCTTCGAATCGAAAAGCATGGAGGCGTTGCTGATGGCCTTATTGCCAAGAGCATAGGCCTTAAGCCCCTCAAAGTGAGAGGAGATCATGGCGTAGACGTGCTTGCGGAGAAGGAAATCGGTGACGGCTTTGGCAAGGGCTTCGCCTTCTTTTGGCGAGGTGCCGGTTCCGACCTCGTCTAGAAGGGCGAGGTCTTTGCCGCCGATATGGGAGGTGATGAAAGCTAGATTAGCCATATGGCCAGAGAATGTGGAGAGGTTATCGCTTAAAGACTGGGAGTCGCCGATATCGACATAGACGTGCTTAAAGTAAGGGAGGATCGCTCCTTCCGCGGTAGGGAGCAATAACGCCATTTCAAAGAAAAGCGCGGTGACGCCCAGCGTTTTTAAGGCAACGGTTTTGCCGCCGGCATTGGGGCCAGAGATAATGATGACCTTCTTCTCATCGGTAAGTCTGAAGTCATTGGGCACGACTTTTTCTTGATCAAGAAGCGGGTGTCTAGCGCTCGGCAAATAAAGCTCCCCATTGTCAGAAAGGGTGCCGATATGGCCTTTAAGGGATTCGCCATAAAGGACTTTGGCCATAAGAAGGTCAAGGTAGGCGATGGAGGAGTTATTGAGGATGATGGCATCGCTAGAGCCGGCAACTTCCTCGGAAAGCTGCGCAAGCAGGCGATGGATCTCTTCTCTCTCGTCGTTTTTTAGCTCCGCCATCTGATTGTTCATCGAGACGAGGATCTCAGGCTCGATGAAGGTGGTTCCGCCGCTGCCGGAGATATCCTGGACGATGCCTTTGACTTTGTTTTTATAGGCGTTGGCGACGGGCAAAACATAATGGCCATTCCTCATGGTCAATGTGGTGTCGCTTAGGTAGACCTTGTTTTGCTCCAAGACAAAGCCTAATTTGCTCGTCATCTCCTTCTCCAAACGAGCAATGGCGACGCGGGTGTGCTTAAGCTTCGGGGAGGCATCATCGAAAATCGAGAGGTCCGGCGCGATGATCTTATGGATATCCTTTTCTAAGAAGGAGAGATCAGGAAGATGGCTTTCGGCATATTCCTTGAGGCTATTTGCCTCGGTGGCAGAGGCGAAATACCTTCTTAGGCTGTCGCCTTGAAGGGCATCGGAGGCAACGCGTTCCAAATCTTCGATATCGAGGACGTATCCTTTGACGGTCATCTCGACTTTCTTCTGCAAATCGGAGCCGAAATCGATGGGGAGGCGGCCGAATCTGGCGTAGCAATAGTTGGTCTCGTCCACCCTTTTTAATTCAAGGGGCAGCCTATCTTCTTCAAAAGGCTTTAGCTCAAGGGCGAAACGCTTGCCCTTCTCGGTACGGCAATAGGAGGAAAGTTTCTCCAAGGCCTTGTTGATTTCCAATACTTCAAATGTGTCTTGCATAAAACGAGGGTATTCTACCCCTAATCAAAGATATGTCGAAGCAAAAGGCTTATTTTGTGGCCCTTTCGCTATCCCCGGCTTCCCTATTTCTAATGTAGAATAACTAGGCATGAGTCCTAACGTCACTATCACCTTATCCGTTTCTAGCCTTCTTTTGGCCAAGATGAATGCTTTTTATAATTCTTTTCGCATGGCCAATCCTAACGAATACGTGCTTTGGCAAGCCAAAGTGGAAGATACCATCATCACGGCCTATAAGATGAAGAAAGAGGTCTCCAAAGTCGTCTTTCAGGGCAAGCAGGCGGAATATGAGGCAAGCTTATGGAAAGAAGGCGCGCTTGGCGTGGCCACTCCTAGCGTACAAGCCCCTGAAAATGAATTATATAAGAACCTATATCCCCAGATTGGCAGCGATGAAGTCGGCACCGGCGATTATTTTGGCCCCATCTGCGTCGCCGCAGGCTATGTCACCAGGGAATCCCTTCCTCGATTAATGGAGCTAGGCGTCACCGATTCCAAGAAGATGAGCGATGCCCATATCCTGGAAATCGGCCCCATCCTGCTCAAGGAATTCCCCTATGCTCAGCTTTGCCTAGACAATCCGACTTACAACAAGCTCCGCCGCCAGGGATTGAACATGAACGAGGTCAAGGCGAAGATGCATAACGCCGCTTTGCTTAAGCTCACCCGGAAGTTCCCAGAGGCCCACGTCTATATGGACCAATTCGCGGAAAGCTCTCTTTACTACCATTACCTCCAAAATGAAAAAGAAGTGGTGTCTGGCATCACTTTCAAAACCAAAGGCGAGACCGCCTTCCCTAGCGTTGCCCTAGGCTCGGTTCTAGCAAGGTACTCCTTCTTAAAGCATATGGAGGCGCTAGAGAAGAAAATCGGGGAGAAAATCCCTCTTGGCGCCGGGCCATCTGTCGATATATTCGCCGCTAGATATTATCGGCAGCATGGCATCGAAGCCCTTGATGCCATCTCCAAAGCCAACTTTGGCAATCGGAAGAAGGCCCTAGGCGAAGAATAAGAATAATCCAAGGAATGCCGATGATTCCTTGGATTTCTTTCTTTAAAGCTCAATCCCGAATGCCTTTAGCTTTTCAATCGCCTTTTCTTTAGTCGCGTATTGGATGGCGTTGATATGAAGGCTATTGGCACTTCTGACATTCGCGGAGGAATCATCTAGAAAGAGAGTCTCTTCGGCAACAAGATGATACTTGTCTAGCAAAGCGGCAAAGATCCTTGGATCTGGCTTCACAAGATGGACATCGGCAGAGAGGATATAGCCATCGACTTCTTTTAAGGCAGGGTGCTTTTGCTTGACGTAAGCAAAGGCCTCTTTGCTTAGGTTAGTAAGAAGATAGACGTGATAGCCCATTTTCTTAAGGGAAAGCAGCAATTCAATTCCAGGGAGAGCGACATCATATACATGCATCACGCCTTTCTCTGCGATGGCCTTGATATCTTTCTTCAAGGAATCGAAACGGAAGAGATAGGTTGGCAAAGCGCAAGCGAAGGAATCATAGATTCCCGTATCGAGGTCATGCCAGGTCTTATTGAAGTAAATAGCTTCGGCAAGCTGTTTTGCCTTTGCTTTCTGATAGCCAATAGAGCTGAGGTAGCGGATGGGGTCGAAGTCGACGAGAACCCCGCCGATATCGAAGACGACGTTTTTGATCATGGGAAGATTTTGCTTCGCGCTCCTATATTTTTCCATAGGGAAATCCAAGTATTATCGGGGCTTTGACGTTTTGTTCTATTTTTTATGAACATGACGTTTGTAAAATTGGATAAATGTTTGAAAAAAGCCCGATTGCTCGGGCTAGTTTGTTTTTTAATCAAGGCTATCAAGAAGGGACTGGAAGTAAGGGGGAAGCGGGGCTTCGAAGCTCATCTGCTTCTTCAAAATAGGATGAAAGAAGCTTAGGCGATAGGCGTGAAGCAATTGGCCTTTGTCATAGAGCTTTCTATTGGAGTTATTGCCATAGACAAGATCGCCGATCACCGGATGGCCAATATAGTCCATATGAACACGGATCTGATGGGTTCTGCCAGTCTTTAGGCGGCAGCTGACCAAAGTGGCATTCGCATGCTTATATCTCGCTTCGACATGGAAGAAGGTGACGGCTTCCTTGCCATTAAGATCGACGCAGTTACGGGTCGGATGGGCTTTGTCCCTGGCGATGGGGGCATTGATCATGCCATCGTCGGTATCGGCGATGATGCCATTGACGAGGGCTTTGTATTCCCTATGCATGGAATGATCTTTCAGCTGAGATTGTAAGCCAAGGAAAGCCTCTTCGGTTTTTGCGACGACAAGAAGTCCAGAGGTATCCTTATCGATGCGGTGGACGATGCCAGGACGGGAAGGGTCTTCCCCGCCGAGCTCTTCTTCTCTATATAGAAGCGCGTTGACGAGTGTTCCGCTATAGTTGCCATTGCCGGGATGGACGACGAGTCCAGCCGGCTTATTGATGACGAGGAGGTCCTTATCTTCATAGACGACGTCTAGCGGGATGTTCTCCGGGGTGAGGTCAGAGCTAGGAGCCACGTAGTCCTCGTATTGGACCTCTTCGCCGGCGGAGACCCAATAATGGGGCTTGCTTACTTTGCCATTGACGGTTACTTTGCCCTCTTTTATGAGGTTAGCGCATTTGCTGCGGCTAACCGCGACGCCCTTAGAAAAGAGAAGCTCATCGAGGCGAGTGCTGTTTTCTTCTTCGGAAACGATGAATTTATTCATGCTTCCCCTCCTTCTCCTCCAAGGCATCGGGCTTGGCTTCCACGGTGGCATAGACCTGCTCAGACTCCTTCTTTTTCTCTTGAAGGCGAGGATCCTCCTGCAGGGGATCTTCCTTTTCTGATTTGATCGCCTGCACAATTTCCACGACGAGGAAGTAGATGATGCCGATGACCAGGCAAGCATCCGCGATATTGAAGGTGGCAAATGGGTTAAGGAAGCTATGGTCCTTGCTAGGTCCCCCGCCAAGATAGAACTGCATGAAGTCAATAACGCCATTGAAGCCCGTGATCCCTTCCCAGTAGAAGGCGCGGTCGATGAGGTTACCGACGGCGCCCGCGAGGATAAGCATCGCGATGGAGCGGTAAATGTTATTCCACTTCTTGTCTTCCATTAGCCAATAAATGGCAATGCCAATGCTCATAGTTAAGGAGATAGCGATGCCAAGGACTCTGCCCCAAACTCCCCAAGAGGCGCCGGCGGAGAAGGCGGCGCCGGTATTGTGGGAGAGAGTGATGTACCAGAAGTTAGGGATAACTTCGACCATCTGCCCAACGCTCAGGTTAAGCTCTACGGCCCATTTAGAGAGAAGATCAAGAAGGACAAGAGCAAGAGCACCAAGGAGGAAAAAGCAAGTTTCCTTGTGATTAGCAAGGAAAGAGGAAAAGAAATTCTTTCCTTGCGGTTGTCTTTTCTTTTCTTCTTCCATACTTACTTCCTTATTGTTGTTAACTCCGTTCATATTGTCTTGACTAGCGCTTTGGCGCAACGCTCGCAGACTTTTTCTTCATAGCCATCGATAGAGACTACGTGATCGACGTGGTTGCGGCAGCGCGGGCATAGCGGGCCAGTGGCGACTTTGACGGTGCAAGCGTCTTCTTCGCCTTTTCTAAGGATAACCTTAGAGACGATGAAGCCTTTGGAGACCTCGTCGTTGCCTTCTTTGGAAAGAAGGTTGAATAAGGCTTGCTCTTTGACGAGCACGTCGACTTCGGCTTCGGAGGAACTGCCGATCTTGCCGGCGGCACGGGCGTCTTCTAGAGCTTTGAGGACGACGGAGCGAAGAGCCTTATAAGAGGCGTAGTTAGCAAGGAGCGAAGCATCATAGTCATGGGATTCCTTGACCATGTCCTCAAGCTGGATGGACTCCTTCTTCTCGCCTGGCAGATAAGAATAGACTTCTTCCATGGTGAAGGGGAGGATCGGATTGAGGAGAAGAGAGAATGTCTTGGCGCAGGTGTAGATGACGTATTGGGCGGCAAGGCGGCGGGAGCTAGAAGCTTCATCGCAATAGAGGACGTCTTTGCAGACATCGAGGTAGAAGCTCGAGAGCTCGCCAGTCATGAAAGAGGTGACGGTGTTGATGACGCCAGGGAAGTCATAGTTCTCATAGGAAGAGAGGCACTTGTTCTTCGCTTCTTCTAACGCGGCTAAGACAAACTCTCCTAAAGCCGAGATTTGCTTTGGGGTTTCCATAGAGTAGCCATGCAGGTTACCAAGCATGAATTTGAAGGTATTGCGGATCTTGCGGTAGTTATCGACGGCAGTGCCGATGATGCGCTCAGAGAGCCTAGCATCGGCCTGGTAGTCGACGGAGGCGGCCCAAAGGCGGAGGATATCGGCGCCATACTGTTCGGCGATCTTGTTCGGATCGATGCCGTTGCCAGAGGACTTGGACATCTTCTGCCAATTCTCATCCATGACGAAGCCGTGGGTGATGCAGGTCTTAAACGGAGCGACGCCATTGACGGCCATGGAGACGATCATCGAGGAGTTGAACCAGCCGCGATACTGGTCGTTGCCCTCTAGATAGACGTCGGCAGGATACTTTAGGCCACGCTCAACGAGGGTGCCATTCCAAGAGGAACCGGAGTCAAACCAAACGTCCATGATGTCCTTTTCCTTGGTGAAGAGGCCATTGGGGGAATGGGCATTGGTATAGCCTTCCGGCAAAAGGTCTTTGGCTTCGCGCTCGAACCAGACGTTGGAGCCAAACTCCTTAACAAGAGCCTGAATATGGTCGAAGACTTCCTTCTCCATGATGGCGGTTCCGTCTTCGCAATAGATGATGGGAAGGGGGACGCCCCAGGCACGCTGACGGGAAATGCACCAGTCCGCGCGGTCTTTGATCATATTGACCATCTTATTCTCGCCCCAGGCGGGGACCCAGGTGATTTTATGGATCTCATCAAGCAGCTGCTGACGGATCGGGGAGATCGAGCAGAACCATTGCGGGGTAGCGCGGAAGATGATGGGCTTTTTGGTCCTCCAGTCATGGGGATAGCTATGGACGATGTCGACTTCCTTGATGAGGAGGCCTTTTTCCTCGAGCATCTTGATGACAAGATCGTTGGTGTCATCGTAGAACATGCCGTTGAAAGGATCTCCTTCGCCTGTAGCGAAGCAGCCCTTGTCATCGATGGGGCCATAGGGCTTGATGCCGTATTTGGCGGCGGCGTTGAAATCATCGACGCCGTGGTCGGGAGCGATATGGACGGCGCCGGTACCAGCGGAGGCGTCAACGTAGGCGGCTTCGATGACGATGCCTTGCCTAGAAGGATAAAGCGGGTGGGTATAGGAGATGTATTCCATATCCTGACCCTTGAAGGTCTTAAGAAGCTCCATCTCGGTAAGGGCCCATTCTTCCTTAAGCTTCGCCTGCAGTTCCTTTAGAAGGACGAGGGTGCCGATATTGGTCTTATATAGGCCATATTCATATAGCGGGTTGACTGCAACGGCCTGGTTGGTCGGGATGGTCCAGGGGGTGGTGGTCCAGATGACGAGGTAGGAGTCATTGGGGATCAATCCCTTGCCATCTTTGACCGGGAACTTGACGTACATCGTCTTGGCGGTGACGTCATGGTATTCGACCTCAGCCTCGGCGAGGGCGGATTCACTAGACGGAGACCAGTAAACCGGCTTAAGCCCTTTGAAGATGAGCCCTTTGAGGGCCATCTTGGCGAAGACTTCGATTTGACGGGCCTCGTATTCAGGAAGCAAGGTGAGATAGGGGTGATCATAATCGCCCATCACGCCTAGACGCCTGATCTGCTCTTTCTGGCGAGCGACCTGGGTATGCGCGTATTCGTCGCACTTATTGCGGAATTCAACGACCGGGGTTGTCTTGCGGTTAACGCCGCTTTTCGTGACTTTGACCTCAATTGGCAGACCATGGGTATCCCAGCCGAAGATGAACGGGGTGTTAAACCCGGCCATGTTCTTATAGCGGATGATGAAATCCTTTAAGCAGCGGTTGAGCGCGTGGCCGCAGTGGATGTCGCCATTGGCGTAGGGAGGGCCGTCGTGAAGCATGAAAACCGGCGCGTTGATGCGGTTGGCTTTCATCTTCTCATAGAGGTTACTGTCCTTCCATTTCTGGACGAGGACCGGCTCCTTTTGGGCGAGGCCTGCCCTCATCGGGAATTCGGTCTTCGGCATCAAAAGGGTTTCTTTGAATGAAGTTGCCATTTCTTTTCTTCCTTTTTTCTTTTCGCTATCTTTTCCAAGGGCGGAATATAAAAGCGTCCTTGAGCGTTTGCCCAAGGACGCATGATTGCGCGGTACCACCTTGATTCATAAGCCCTATCTTAGGCTTATGCGCTTATCGGCAGAATAGATGCCAGCTAGGGTTCCCTTACTGCTACTTTCAGGGAGCAGGCTCGCTTAGTGATGTCCTTTTCGCCATGCCCTTTCTCAGCTTCAGCAGGGCTCTCTGTGAGTCGGTTACTTCGGCGCGTCTAAGCTAGTGACGCCTTTGTCCGTGAGTATTCTATATCTTTCTTTCTTCTTTTCAAGAAGTTGCTCTATAAGAAGCCTTCTTGGCAAGTTAGGCTGAAGTGGCCAACGCTTCGCCTAAGCCGCGTCTTTCTCTCATTTATTTCTCTTGCGGAGGGTCTTGCCCTAACTCTATTTCGATTTATGCAAAGGGTTTGCCCTATTGCTATTTGGCTAGAAAAAGCAAAGGTAGGGCCCGCAGCAGGCAAAATAGGTACGGCAAGCGGGAGCTATAGGAATGAAACCTCGCCTAGACGTAAAGTAGGGAGAAGAGAATATTAAGAAGGAAAAGTAGCCGCCTCTTAGCAAAGGTTACTGCCTCTTATCCTTATATATAGAAGATTAGACGCGGGAATAATGGGTAGGCTCTCCTTCGGCATTGAAGCGATGGCTCCATCCGCCCTTATTGTCATACTCCTGGAAGGAAAAATAATGGTCGTCGGTGTAGACGCAGACCGGGCTTTGATCATAGCCAGATCCAGTAAAGCCGCTATTCCAGCAAACAAGGCGCCCAACCCCGCGGGAGGCGTTGGAATAGCTGCCATCGACGTCGATATCTAGCTCATAATAGCCGCTTTTTGCGCTTCTAACTGGGACGCTTCTGGCATAGCCATCGGCCCTGGTGTAATAACTCCAAACCCTTGCCTTGTTGCCGAAGATCTTCTTGGCATCGTTATAGCGGCTATTGCCAACATAATTGGCCGGGTAGGTCTTGAAGGCGTTGAAGTAGGCCGCGATCTCGGCTGGATCGGTATAGGAGGCATCTTCAGCTAGATCCCTATGGGCATCAATATAGTCATAGGTGTAATAGGTGAGGGTCTTCTTTTTTCCAGCAAAGGGAACGGAGACGGAGACCCCATCTTTTAAGACCCCAGAATAAGTAACCGGATTCTGGCGGGAAAGGCCGCTCCAAGGGTTATCGTAATCAGTAGCGGCAGCATACCCGCCCATATAGGAAACGGAAAGGCTATCGATATTGATCTTATAATCGCCGCAGCAGAGCCGAAAATAATTGAAGTTGGTCGCGGGGGAGAGGATGCAGGCGCTGACGATGGAGGATGAGCCAAGGTCAATGTTGTACTTCTTGCTGTAATCCCTGCCGTTACCGGACTCCACGAAGGGGACGTTGCTCTTATCCCTGCCCTCTTTCGAAGAAAACGAATAAGAGAAGGCAACGTCGATCCTTGCGATGTCGCGGATCGCCTCGGTGTTATAGATCGCGCCAGGAAGGCCGCCATCGCCGCCATAGGATTTCGGGGCGGGGGAAGGAAGCAAAGAGGCGACGCCACTAGAATAATTCACGTCCCTATATCCCTCAAAGCCAAAGCCATCTTGATAGAAGGAATGGTAGTTGCCCGTCATGTATTTCCCCGCAGACAAAGAAGAGAAATCGATGGAAAGTAGCTTGCTCTCATCCCAGGAATGGATGGGGGCAGAGATTTCTTCGCTAGAAGATTCCTGCGAAATGAACTCCTCGCTAGAAGAAGTTTCGCAACTAGTGTCCTCAGAGTGGTCGGTGCCTCCGGCGTCGACATCGTTGGAGCTAGATGCTTCGCTATGGGCAACGCTAGAAAAAGAAGACTCTGCAACAGAGGATTCTTCCTTGTCACTAGAGCTACTAGCAATCGTGATCGCAATGCCGCAGCTAGTAAGGGCAAGAAGAGATGGGACTAAAAGGAACAAGGCTCTTTTTTTCATAACTGCACATTTTATAGGCTGCTCCTTTGCAATGCCAGCGAATCTATAGAAATTGAAAAAGGGTTAGAGCTTTCATGCAAGCGGAAGCAAGCAATCGAGTAGAGCGGCGAGGTTTTAATCTCGCCCGCCCTCTCACACCATCGTACGTGCGGTTTTCCGCATACGGCGGTTCCAGTCAATATAACGACTCCCTACGCTTGAGGTAGTGCTTGAGGGGATTCATCAATCCGCCGAGTTCCAGCAGGGAGTCGGACACGAAGCGGGCGAACGAACCGCTTTTCGCCGACTCGCCTCTCCGACGACGCCTTTTATCGGGTTCCTATTTGTAGGGTCTTTGTTTCGCCTCCCCCTTCTTTCCCCGCCTCGGTCGCCCGAGTAAGGTTGGGTTTGGCTATGTTGGGTTTCTTTGCAAAGCCACCCAGCGAGATCTTTCACCTCAGGCCTGTGACGTGCCCGTCGCACAAAAGCCTCTGATATTGATAAATCAGGGGCTTAGTGTTTCGCGGCGAGCAAAGCAATCACTTCGCGGATTTATCCAATAAGGAATTGAATTCCTCTTCGGAGAGCGAAGCCACAAACCGAATGGTTGCGGAATAATATTCATCCAATTGTGCGAAATAAAGTTTGGCGATCTGGTAAACGGAAAGATTCTCATAATCCAATTTTGACAGGAATTCCAAAAAATCCTCATAGATCGCTGGATCGCCGCTTGCTTCACCGGCCCATATATGGGGGTTGGCGTCGGAAAGGTAATCAACGAACTCCTCGGCACGTTCCGGGTGGTCGTCGCAATAGCTGTCGAGAGCAGCGTAGATGGATGTGAAGATAGAATATTGTTTGCTCATTTTTTGTCCTTTCTGTCGAACAACTGATCATCGGGACGAGGGGGTTCGTTGCAGCCGCAATTGCGAATAACACCGTTTCTCACCTGAACCCAATACTGTTTGCCACCAATCGTTTTGGCGTACCAGCGATTACCATGCTTGTCGGTCCCGACATAATTATGCTCGTCGGAAGCGACGGTCGCTATGGTATTTCGATTGGTCGGTGTATCGGGAAGGTGACCTCTCCCTCCGCGAAACATATGTTTGACCTGACCGTCTTCCTTTGGAAAACTGGGGCGAGCGCCACTCCCGGAGCCAGGGCCGCCGTTGCCCGATACCCTGGCTCCGCTGCCGCCCTGGCCTCCAGAGGGGAAATGGACGGACTTGAATTTCATTCCCATGTCAGTCCCCTCCTTCGGCGCCAAAGGCCTTGGCTATCTCGGAGTCGAACCGCCAGATCTCTGCACCGCATTCTTTCAGCGGCCCAAACACGTCGTCCGGGGCATAGCCGTAGATGATGACGATTCTAGGGCACACGCACTCGGCGAGGGCGACGACGCTATTTGCCAGCAGCTTCCTGGATTCGCGGTCGCGCAAAGCGCCCAATGATCCGATGGCCACGGTCTGGCCGATCGACATTCCGGACAGCGCGGCTTCATAGGACCATTCGTGGGTCGCGCGGAAATTGACGATTGCTTTCACGCCGCGGTCTTGCAGGATGAAGCCTACCTCGCGGCTCTGGCCATCGCGTCGATTTGCTTGTAGATAGGGAAATTACCGTAGACAGAGTAATCAGGGCAGACGACAAAGGCATATTGCTTGAGTTCGCCGACCAAACCGTCAACCTCGGCATCGCCCCCATATTTCAGGATGTTGTAGATGCCGTCTTCGCCGTCGAAGTTGCCGTCGTATTCATAGAAGATTAGCGCGTGCGACGCCTTGTCTTGGCAAAGGTGGCGTTTGGACCAAAGGACGGTGCCCTTCGGCCTTTCGATGTGGCAGTTCTTGATGGCGGGGAACTGGTAGAAGCCCGTCTTGAAATCAGCGTTCTTAAGTAGCTTGGCAAGGAACACGTCCCTGTCGCTCCTCGACGGAAGTCTGACGTCATTAACTTTATTAATCACGAGAAAACCTCCTTCCGAATGGTGTCAAAACCGTCGATCAGAGCGTTTTCTCGTCTTTTTTGGTAAGGATCATAAAAGCCTCCTTTCAATTCTCCGGTGGAAGAACGGTCGAGAGGCGAGTATGATTTCCTTGGTGGCGGATCTTATGATTCGACTCTCAGGCGCCTCGTCCATTGCAGTGGATGGGGCGCTTTCTCGTTGATGCGGGCACCGTTGCCGCGCTTGGTTATAGAGGCAGGCGCTCTATTCGTCCTCGTCCCCCTTGCTGACCTTCCTGGCCTTATCCATATAAAAGACGATGGCAGGCTGATCGTTGGGAAGCACGTCGACCTTTCCGCTGACGCGATATGGATAATCCGTCGGGGTTAGGCGGGAAAGCTTGTCGCAAAGCCTATGAAGTGCCCGCGACTTGAGCCTGACGTATCGGTCGGAATCCTTCTTGACGAACTCGAAAGCATCAGGATCCTCTGCGTTGCACGCGACCAGAACAACTACGCAAGAAGCATCGTTTACGACTAGGCGCGCGTACCGCGGCTTCCCAAGGGCGTCCAAAGCGCCGATGCCGAAGGAAACGGTGGATTCGGTCACGCTGAGCAGCGGCGTTCGTTGGTTCTCGTCCTTGATCTGGACGGATTTGAAGCTTGAGATATCAATCATAGAGTTTTCCTCCTGTCGATAGTTTACCAGCACCGTTTTTGCTTCAGCAAGTGTTCTCGTTATTTTGTTCCTTTATAATTCTAGATTTATATAGTTGTGCGCTTTATTGTGCGCTCTTGTGCGCTCGCTGTGCATAACTTGTTTTAGGCATTAATGCCTAATTTTTGTAGAAAAGCCTTTTTTATAAAAAAAAGTTCCATGATATTGGTGAAACATTAGTTTAGTTATTTATCGAGATAAAATATTTTTTTGGATTAAATTGCGTTTTTGTTTGCATTTCGTGGATAATTCCGCTCAAGGTATAGTTTTCATTCGTCATTCATTATGTATTCGGCTTGCCGCACGACATCATCGATCGCCTGCTTTTGATACTCTGGCGGATAGTTGTATTTTTTGAGGCATTCCTTGATCTTTGTGCGAATCTTCGCCCTCGTGGCCTCTTTGTTTCCCCAGTCGGTCGAAGCCCGCTCCTCGACGATTTCCTTAATCTCTCTGGCGATCAATTTCAGGGTTTCGTCATTCATTAGCTCTTGAGCCGATTTGTCTCGGATCAAGGCATCGTAGAAGCTCTCTCCCTTCCGAAAACGCCGAGCTTTTTAGCTTCTTCCTCATCGGCGACCATTTCGACGGCGAAGGAAACCGATTCGACGACCGTCGTCTCGGGTGCGAAAGCGGAATCGCGGTCGTTATATTGCTCAAGAAAATGGCGAAGCTTCTTGGAATACTCTTGGGGCTTGAAAAAATTATGCTTCCTGGATTCCGCGATGGGACGCACCAGAAATTCTTGATAATCTCGACGAAGACAAGAGGCGGATTCCTTTTCCTTAGCTCCTCTATCTTTTCTGCGCTGAGGAGGTCTATGACGTTGATGGAATCGTCCGGCCCTTTGGTAAGGACCTTCACTTCGTCGCCTTTGATCGCGTCGGCCAAAAGATTGCTGACGTATTCGTTCATGTCCTTGATGGAGACGGACGAGACTTTGGCGCGGAGCTTCAAGATGTATGAGCGGATGGCGAGGCAGTAGTAAACGTCGTTCCTTTCCTCCTCGCTTGTGATGCCGCCGTATACGACGAAAGCCTGCTTAATCGTTAGGGAAAAGTCTTGGATGAACGGCTCTTCCCTCTTATTTTTATCTTCCAAGATGAATTGGGTCCCTTCTTGGATCGTGGTGAAGCGCATCAAAGAATCCTTGCTGAAGAACTTAGATTTATCGATTTTTTAGAACCATTCGTTAAGGATGGAGAGCTTTTCCTTCCGGAGGTTGTAGATGTCCTGGACATTGGTCTCGCGGTCCGTGTATTTCGCCAAAGCCTCATCCAAGGCTTTCTCGAGTCCGATATAATCGACGATCAAGCCGTAGCACTTGCCTGGATAGACGCGGTTAACCCTGGCGATGGCCTGCATGAGGTTATATGACTTCAGGAGCTTGATGAAATACATGACGTCGAGGTCGAGCACGTCAAATCCGGTAAGCCACATGTCGACGACGATGGCGATTTTGTATTTGGAATTGTCTTTCTTGAATTCCTCGCCCAATTCCTTGCATACTGGGGGATGGGATGCAAAAATACCTCTGTCGTTCCTGCGGAAGGGGGTCCAACCCGCTGACCGGGACCGTGCTTAACTCCCGCAAGATGCCCATATCGGAATGGATAGAGTACCTGCTCCACCTCCTCGAGTTTCATTCCGTCGTTACCTATGCCAGGGACAACAGAAGGACCCATACCACAGGCGTTTACTGGCTCAGGAAGGTGTTCGCTGCCCTCGAGGGGTGCCAGGATTTCGTCGTCCTTTCTGGTACGTTCAGGAAGCACATCGCCAAAGGCTTCAGGCACGCCCACGACGGCGACAACTCGCACTCACTGCTGATTGCGGAGCTTGATAAATGCAATAGTTTTTTCACCAATTTTGGGCTCTGTTTTACATGTCTACTGATAAGTTACTTGTCCCCGAAGATCCCGCAATGCCATTTCCCATATGCTTTCTTGACGCCAAAGGGCATTGCTTTCGACAGGATTTCCCTGCACTGCATCGCCGATTTTGTCTTCAATAGCCTAGACAGCTCCGCGCCGGGGCGGCCCAAGGCCTCCTTCGCGTAAGACAAAGCCTTTTGGAACAGAAAGCGGTCAACATATCCCTGCAGATGCTTCGATGAGACGCCCCGGAACCTCGCGAACCAGGCCTGGGATTCCGACATGAGCCCGTTGGCCTCGTTCATTGTCTCGCCGTCTTCGTTGCAATGGCCCGCAATCACCTTGATTTGGACGTGGCGGAAGCCATTGTCCCTGGCGAAGGCTTCGTAGCAGGATCTCCCATCGGTCACGAGGGTCTCGCATCCCGCGAGGAAAGGCAGCATCGCGCCCGCCTTCTCCCTGGTCTCGTCGCCGATCCCAGCCACTAGGCGACCGAAGGAATCAAATTCGTCGATCGCGAAGATGACGCACACCTTGTGCACGTGGCCGGCGCTTTCCGTGAGCCGCTCACCTTCGCCGCGGTCGTCCGAGTAAGGCTAGGTTTAGCCTATGTTGGATTTTTTCCAAGGCCACCCATCGAGGGCTTTCACCTCAGGCCTCTGACGTGCCCTTCACACAAAAAGCGGATAGGCCCCCACACCTACCCGCCTTCGGGAAAGGAAACGGCTACTTGTTTCTTGCCTTGCTTCATCGAGAGTTTATTCTTATACATCTTCTCATCGGCGATGTTGAGGCAATGCTCAAAGGAATCATGCCCAGACTTAAAGAAAGCCGAGCCGATGGCGACGCTTAAGTTCTTCTCCAGGAAAATGGAGTTCAAGATCGCTTCCTCTACCGTTAGGTCGGCTTCGTCTTTGCCATATCTAAGGACCAAGAATTCATCCCCGCCCAAGCGGAAGCAAGCTTGTTCGCCATAGCGAGACAACAAGACCTCAGAGACATCGCAAAGGTATCTATCCCCTGCCTTATGGCCTTTTTGGTCGTTGACGCGCTTAAGCCCATTCAAGTCCATGAACAAGAAGCCTAGCGGCTGAGAATCAGGATACTTATCGATGATTTCATATAGTCCGGTGCGGTTACGCGCCTTGGTAAGGAAATCATGGGTGGATGCATATAAGGCAGCATCGGTTAGCTTCTTTTGGTTCATGAAACCGCCTAGGAAGCCGGAAATGGCGATGAAGGAAGCGGCGTCTTTCTCAAATTTCTCGCAATCGAAGCCATCCATGCAATAAAAGCCGATTCTAGAGCCATTTAAGACAAGGGGAACAACGGCAAAAGCCCCGTGATGGGCGGCATTGGTTTTGGTTTCTGGATGCTCTTTTACATATTCTTCCCAAAAAGGGAAATAGACATATCCCTTCTTTAAGAAGGAATCTTCCCAATCCTGGTCGGTAGAATAGATAAGCCTCTTGGGATTAACGAAGGTAGTAGGCTCTTCACCCTTGGAGACCTTGAAGGCAGGGAAATAGAAGCCATATTGGTCGATGGAGAAGACAAAAAGATTTTCGGCATCGAAGTGATTGCGTGTGACCTCCATAAAGGTCTTGATCTTCTCATCCACGGATTCGTAATGGTTGGTAAGGATAAGCAGATCGAGAAGGAAATGCTGATCGACCTTAAGAGCGCTTTCTCCCTTGTCGCGATTAGAGAGCGCGACGATGACATGATAGGTTTTGCCTTCGATATCGATGAGGGCGTCGTGGATGCGGAAGGAGGCATCTAGCCTCGGGTTATAGTAACTCCAGCTTTTCCAGCAGTCCTTCTTCAGGGATTTGCACTTGCAGAAAGAGCACGGGGTGATGATATGGTTAACCACCTCGTAGCACTTCTGGTTACGCCTTTGATAGCCCTCGGAAACCCCAAAATCATCCCTGGCCCTCTTATTGAGGAAAACGAGGTCGTAGGTTTCGGGATCAACTAGGTAAAGAGGATCTTCAAGGGTTTCGAAAAGAGCCTTGAACTCCTTCATTGACGTAATATTCATTAATATTAATATAGCTTACTTTTCTTAAGCCAAACCAAGAAGTTAACAAATAAAACCCGCGAATAACGCATCATTCGCGGGTTTTTATCTATTCTTTAGCGTTAGCAAACGCTTATGGGGATTCGTATCTTATAGAATCTTTGCGGCGACTAGTTTCCTCGCGCCTTCATCCCTAGATGCCAGCGGTGGCGCCAGCAAGGAGGGTGATGAGGAAGAAGATGAAAAAGATGACGCCTGCCACCGCGCTAAGAACGAAGAGCACGATGGTCGCGATGTTGAAGCCTCTGTACTTGCCAGCTTTATCTTTATTAAGGGAGATGATGGCAAGGATAAGGCCGACGATTCCGCCAACGCCGGCTAGGGTTAGGACAAAGCCCAAGATGGCCAAGACCTTAGCGGTGGAATCATCGTCAGAGGAGGAGACATCAGAAGTCGAGGCAAAAGCGGGGGAAGAGTTGGAAGAAGAGGCGAAGCGATCGCTACTATCGAATTTGGCTGCGCTATCATCAATCCTAGGGAAAGCAGTTCCGCATTCGCTGCAGAAGGCGGCGTTATCCTCGTTTTCTTTGCCGCAATGAGAGCATTTTTTCATTTAAAACTCCTAGGTGCACGTAAGGGATGAAGAGACCCCTTCCTACCAAGGCTGGTATAATGTGGCTGCTGTCCTGAAAGGAGGCAGCC
>CADCPN010000008.1 GCA_902803375.1 uncultured Erysipelotrichaceae bacterium
GCATCCATTCTAAGGCAACGGGGGCCTATGTCGGACTAAACGCGGGTCGCGCCTAAAAACTTGCATTTAGTTTGTCAGCTGGCGGAATATGGGCGAAACATCACGTCTCGTCCATATTTTTCTTTTTCGAAACCTTTTCGCGCGTATAATGAACACGCGTAGAAAGTTTTCACATATCCCCCGACGTATTGCTTATGAAGGTTTCGATCATCATCCCGTTAAAGAACCAGACCGATAAGGTCCTATATAACATCGAGCACAAGATCATGCCTTATTTCAATAAGACCGGTCTTACCTATGACATCATCCTCTCCCCCAATGGCTCTGATCCAAAGGAAAACGAGAGGCTAGTCAAGGAATGCTCTGAACTTAGCGCCGCCATCAAAGTCCTGCCCCTTCAGAAAAAAGGGGCCAAAGGCTTAGGCGTTAGAAAAGGAATAGAAGCAAGCTCAGCCGATTACGATTTGATAATGGACGCCGACCTAGCCACCGATTTAAGCGCATTTGATGATATACAGCCCGCGCTAGGAGAGTATGATGCCTTCGTCGCCGATAGAGACATGGCTGGCAGCGACGCCAACCATGGCCATCTTATCCGCCGCCTTGCCCATAGGATTTCTCGCGATCTTGTGAGAAGGAAGTTCCATCTTAAGGACATCCACGACACCCAGTGTGGATTCAAGTGCTACCGCGATTCCGTCGCCAAGCTCATGGTCAAGCATCAAAGGCTTGATGGCATCGCTTATGACGTAGAACACGCCTACTTCCTGACGCTTAACGGCTTTAAGATCAAATCCGTACCCGTCAAATGGAACAACGACAAAGACACCAGCATCCCGTTTTTTAGCGCTAGCAGCGAGTTCGCTGGCGATCTCCGCGACATCAAGAAACACACGCAAGACTACTTGCTAACCATAGAAGAAAAGGAGAGCTCCCATGTTAATCGATAGAGCCATATTGGAAGTTAGATCCGGAAAAGGTGGAGATGGCGCCATCTCCTTCCATCGAGAAAAGAACGTCCCAAAGGGCGGGCCAGATGGCGGCAACGGCGGAAAAGGCGGAAGCATCTTCCTCACCGCTAGACGCGATGTGAACACCCTTCTTGCTTACCGTCATTCCAAAGTCATCAAGGCCGAGGATGGCGAAAAGGGCGATAAGAGGCTTCGCGCGGGCCATAATGCTGAAGACGTGACCGCGATCGTTCCGGTCGGAACCGTCGTCACCGATGAGGCCACCGGCGAAGTCTTAGCAGACCTAAGCCACGAAGGCGACACCGTCATGGTCGCCAAAGGCGGCAGGGGAGGAAGGGGCAACGCCTCCTTCAAATCCTCCCGCAACCGTCTCCCAAAGATTGCAGGAAACGGCTATCCTGGTGAGCAGAAGCGACTCATCCTTGAGCTTAAGCTTCTCGCCGATGCCGGTTTAATCGGCTTCCCCAGCGTTGGCAAATCCACCCTTCTCAACATCGTCTCCAAAGCCAATGTCGAGACGGCGGATTACCCCTTCACCACCCTTGTTCCGAATCTAGGCGTCGTCACCCTCGATGATGGCTACACCCAGTTCGTCTTGGCCGATATGCCGGGGCTTATCGAAGGCGCCCATGAAGGCAAAGGATTGGGCATCACCTTCCTCCGCCACATCGAAAGATGCCGCGTCCTCATCCACATGGTCTCCATGTCCGGTGAGCGCGATGCCTATGATGATTACCTTAAGATCAACGAGGAGCTTAAGGAATATGGTGCCGACCTCGATAAGCGTCCGCAGATCGTCGTCGCAACCAAGATGGACGAAGAAGGAGCAGAGGAGAGAAAAGCCGAATTCGATAAGAAGCTAGGCTTTGAATCCATCGGCATCTCCGCCCTCACCGATCAAAACGTCTCCCTTCTTATGAAGAAGACCTATGAGCTTATTCAGAAGACCCCTGCCTTCGAGCTATATAAGAAGGAAGAGATCAATCCAGGCGTCAAAGTCTACGATGCGCATGAAAAAGCCAAGGAGACCTTCTACCTTGAGCGTCCTTCGGAGCATCTATTCATCATCAAGGGCGAAGAGGTCATCAAGAAGTACCACCTCATCAACCTTAGCTACGACTCTGGCATCGCCGCCCTCATCAACTATCTCGATGATTTGGGAATCAACGAGGCCCTTGCCAAGAAAGGCGCCGTCGATGGCGATACCGTCCGAATCGAAGATTTCGAGTTCGAATATACCGCTTAAGCCTCCAATTACCTTATAATTAAGGCCATGAAGAAAGAAGTGGCGCTGCCGTTAATACTCTCGCTAGTAGCCTCGGCCTCGCTATTGCTCCTCGTCATGGCCTTTTTTCTGAACTATTAACTCTATGATTTACTCCGTCACAGGCAAAATCGTCGACCGCAATAAGGATTCGGTCGCCGTCGATATCGGCAATATCGCTTATGAGCTTTTGGTCTCTAGACCCGCCGAGTTCATGTTGGGGGAAGAGGTGACCTTATACACCTATGAGGTCCTCACCCAGGATGACCATTACCTCGTTGGCTTCTCCACGAAATTGGAGAAGTCTGCCTTCGCCTCGCTAATCTCCGTCAAAGGCGTCGGCCCGAAGACCGCGATCAATGCGCTCAGCAAGACCAACCCCGATGAGCTATTCGCCGCCATCAGCGCCAATAACACCGCTTATCTAAAGAAGCTCCCAGGCATTGGGCCAAAAGCGGCCGCGCAGATCATCCTTGATCTTAAGGGCAAGCTCGTATCAAGCGATGCCAAGGGCAACCCCAATATGTATGATGACGTCAAGCAGGCTCTAAAATCGCTTGGCTTCAAGGTCAAGGATATCGATAACGCCCTATCCTCCATCAATGAACCTGACCTTTCTAGCGAAGAGGTCCTTCGCCTTGCCCTAAAGGCCTTGAGGAAGAATGGATGAGTCGCCTCCTAGACGCCAAGCGGGAAGAAGAGGATCTTTCCAGCGAAGTTTCCCTTCGCCCGCAGAAGCTAGATGAATACATCGGCCAAGCCGAGATGAAGAGAAATCTGAAAGTCTTCATCGGCGCGGCGAAAAAGCGTAATGAACCGCTAGATCACGTCCTTCTTTATGGGCCTCCAGGATTAGGCAAAACAACGATGGCCTATGTCATTGCCAACGAAATGGGCGGCAAGATCAAGTTAGTGAACGGCCCAAGCCTAGAAAAGCCAGGCGACCTCGCAGCGATTTTAAGCGAACTGGAGGAGGGGGATGTCCTCTTCATCGATGAAATCCACCGCATGCCCCGCGTGGTTGAAGAAGTCCTTTATAGCGCCATGGAGGACTTTAACCTCAATATCCTTGTTAACCAAGGCGGAGCAAGCCATGTCCTTTCTTTGCCTCTTCCGCCATTTACCCTCGTTGGCGCAACAACCAGAGCTGGCGATTTAAGCGCTCCGCTACGGGCAAGATTTGGCATCAGCCTCAAAATTGATTTCTATTCCCATGATGAGCTGGTGCAGATTATCGAGCGCACCTCCCGCGTCTTCTCGACGCCGATCGACGAGAAAGCCGCTGGCCTCATCGCCGATAGGAGCAGAGGCACCCCGCGTATCGCCAACCGCATCTATAAGCGCGTCCGCGACTTCGCTACCTATGAAGGAAAAGAGCGGATCACCCTTGGCTCGTCTATCGATGCCCTCGATGCCCTAAAGATTGACTCCTTAGGCCTAGATGACGTCGATCTGAAGTATCTTCTCACCCTGATTGAACGTTTCCATGGCGGTCCGGCAGGACTAGAGACCATCGCTAGCGCCATCGGCGAAGAAGACGCCAACCTTGAGGATGTCTATGAGCCATATCTGCTCATGATAGGCATGATCGACAAGACCCCGCGTGGCCGCGTTGCCACCGAAAAGGCCTACAAACACCTCAAGAAGTCCCACCAAGACAGCTTATTTTGAAAAAATAGAGCGTTAGTAGCCTGTTGTCATGCATACTCTATAAGAGTATTCTATTACGCGGTTACTCGAATTTTACTATTTCGCGTCCTCATCCATTTTTTAAGGAGAAATCCATGCGTCGATTCTTAAGTTACGTACTTCTAAGCGCCTACGTTTTAGCCGGCGTTGCGGTTGCCGCAAGCCCAGTCATCAAAGCCGCTGACGCCGACCTCGCCTATTCCTCTGGCAAAACCCTCTACTTCAAAGCCTCCAAGCTCGATGAGGGTTCCCTCACCGGCAACTATGGCGATGAAGAAGGCAATTTCCTCGGAGAGTCCGATGCCGATGCCTCTGGCAAGCACGCCATCGAATACCTCGCCGAAACCGTCCGCGGCCGCCTAGATAACTGGGGCGTTTCCGAATACGCCGTCCGCACCCAGGGCTACGACACCATCGCCGTCGATGTTCGCGCCCCTGGCAATTCCAGCGCCACCTATACCTACCTAGAGTCCTATCTCGCCTTCTCTGGCCAGAATTACGAGCTAGACGCCTCCAACATCACCTATAACGATTATCCGGACTCCGACTTATGGAAGGAGATGCTCGATGATCAGACCGCCCGCATCGAAGAGATCGAAATGGGCACCGGCGTCCAGGTCCCGGTCGTCGTCATGCCGCTGAAGGAAGGCGAGAAGTACCAGACCGCCTTCCGCGACTTGCTTAAATATTGCGAAGACAACACCTCCGAAGCCGAAAAGGATGAAGAGGGCAATGAAACTTCCCCTGCTAAAACCACAAGCGTCGTCATCTGGGCCAACCGCGCCGATACCGATTCCTACGATAACGCCGAAAAAGACCCTAACGTCGGCAGTCACGTCCTCGCAACCGTCGCCCCGGATAACGCCAAATGGATGTCCTCTTCCGATAAAGAGAAGACCAACGAGTCCGAGCAGACTTGGCAACTACAGATCGTCCCGAACTCCAGCGCCTTCAATTCCGATGGCCAGTATGATGCCTCCAAATCCACGCTCGCCTATGAAGCGGCCGTGTATCTGCGCAACATGCTCAATGCCGAAAAGCTAAGCTACACCTTCTCCGGCACCACCAATAACTATTTCCTCTCCTATACCTATTCCCGCACCATCGAGGCCAGCGTCGAACCTCTCCTCACCCTTGGCAACTGGTTCACCTATCCCGCCATGGGCAAGACCATGATCGCTTTGCTCGTGAGCCTGCTCCTCCTTGCCGTCGGACTCGCCTTATTCGAGAAAGTCGGAGCCCTCGCAGGCTTAGCCTCCGTCACCCTCTCCGTCTTCTCCGCCTATGCCGTCTTCGTCGCCTTTGGCGTCCAGTTCAATATTGCCGCTTTGCTCGGAATGCTAGGAACCGCCCTAGTCGCCTTGTTCGGCTATCTCTTCTATTCTTCTAGGCTAAAAGACCAGCTTTATCAGGGCCGCACCCTTAAGAAAGCCAACTCCGAAGCTGCCAAAAGCTCCCTTTGGCCGACCATCGATGCTGGCGTGGTCACCATCATACTCGGCGTCTTCGTCTATATCTTCGCCGGCGACCTTGCATCTAAGGCTGGCACCATGCTTGTCCTTGGCGGCTTCTTCGCGACCCTCGTCAACCTCCTCCTCACTCGCATCTTGTTCTGGTTCCTCTGCAACGACGATGGCATGCAGGGCAAATTCCCGCGCCGGCTTGGCGTAAATGCCGACAAGATCCCTGATCTATTAAAAGAAGAGAAGCAGTCCTACTTTGGTCCTTACCACGAGAAGGATTTCTCCAAAGGCAAACTGCCGGTACTCATCGTTACTTGCCTATTCATCCTCGCTGGCATCGGCTCCATGATCGGATTCGGCGTCACCAACTCCGGCAACGTCTATAACGATGCCGCTTCTAGGCAAAATAGCACCGTGTTGCGCATCGACGTCAAGTCCACCGACTCAACGATGATCACCGGCACCTCCGCCGCCAACGACTTCAACAACATCTCCGCTCTTCAGGGCGAAGGCAACTTCCTCCAGTCCGTCAAGATCGATGATGTCGTGCTCGAGAAGATGATCGCCGATGACGGCATCACCCTCTCCGAGACCCCGAAGACTGTCTATAAGACCCCGGAATCCGGCGACGGCACCAGCGAATACTGGTTCTATTACGAAATCCCCTTCAAAGACTACGTCGATCCCAACGTCTCTCACAAAGTCTCCCTCTATGAGGAATCGACTTGGAGCGACGTCACCACTAGCGACACTAAGTCGCTAAGCGATGCCATCTCCAACCACATCCAGGATTCCTTCATCCCCGAAGAAAGCGACTTCAAGGCCAATATCGCCGTCACTATCCCAGAAGTTTCCCAACCCTATCTTGGCAAAGTTGCACTAGGCCTAGGCGTTGGATTAGCCGTCGCGGCCCTATACATGGTCATCCGTTTCCGTCCGGGCAAAGGCCTTGCCGCCAGTATCCTTGCTGCTGCCGCCGCCTATAGCACCACCGCATTCTTCGTCTTCACCCGCCTTCCGGTCACCCCTGTCGTGGCCATTGGCTCGCTGATCTCCGCCATCCTCGTCTTCCTTGGATTCGAGTTCATCCTTGCTTCCAGCAAAGACGTCGAAAAGGAGAACAAGGACAAAGAGAAGTCTTCTCTTGAAGTTAAGATTGAGGCGCTATATGAGGCGACTAAGCGCGAAGCCGGCAACATCATGCTGTTCTCTCTCATCGCCGCCTACCTCGCCCTCATCTTCTTCGCCTTTGGTCCTAACGTCTACGCGATGCCTTACCTCAACGTTCTTCTTGGCGTACTCTTCGCCGTCGCATTCGCCCTTACCTTGCTTCCTTGGTGCAGCGCTTTGCTTATGAAGCTATTCTCCAAGATCAAGTTCAAGCCGCTAAAGAGAAAGAAGAAGGCTAAGACCGGCCAAATCATGAAGAAGAAGGGGTCCGAGGCAGAAGAAGCGATCTTCATCGGCATCAACGACTAAAAAATCAATTCGAGCTATAACTATGGAAGAACTCCTAAAAAGACTTCAAAAACATTATGGCTTAAGCGAAGAGGACCTCGCAGTTTACCTGCGGGAGCCCTCTTTTGCTTATGTGCCAACCATTGAGGGGTATGATGCAACGAAATCGGCGCTTCGCCGCATCAAAGACGCCCTTTTATCCAGAGAGAGAATCCTCATCTATGGCGACTATGATACCGATGGCATCATGGCCACTTCCATCTTGGTGAGAAGCTTCCATCTGCTGCGCCGCAACGTAAGTTTCTTCATTCCTTCCCGCTATAAGGATGGCTATGGGCTGAGTATGGAAAACGCCAAAAAGATCGCCGATAGCGGCTATAAGCTCCTCATCTGCGTCGATAATGGCATTGCTTCCGTCGACGAGATCTCGTATCTGCTTTCTCGCGGGGTCAATACCATCGTCATCGATCACCATGAGCCTTTGGCTAGCTTGCCCCCCGCCACCGCGATCATCCACGATGACACCCTTCATTATGGCGTCTGCCCGGTTTCGGCAGGCTACCTATCCTTCCTTTTCTCGATTTGCCTTCTAGGCAGAGTCGATGACTACCTTCTCACCCTAGGCGCCATCTCCACGATTTCGGATATGATGCCTCTAAAAGGGCATAACAGGGAGATCGTCCGCCTTGCCTTGCGCAACATCAAGGCCAATAACTATCCGGAAATCTCCTATCTATGCGATAAATCCCGCATCGATGAGAAGACCATCTCGATGGAGATCATCCCGAAGATCAACGCGGTCGGAAGGATGGAGCTTGAGCATAAGACCAATCGCCTCGTCCATTATTTTAGCGATCTAGAAAACACTAGGAAAAGCGAGATCGCAGACTGGATGAATACGGTCAATAACGCCAGAAAAGAAGCGACGAAGGCCGCTTTCGATAAGTTGGAGATCAATCCGGTCGACGCCGGCATCTGCGTCGTCGGCAATTTGCCTGAGGGGCTCAATGGCCTTCTCGCCAATAAGCTTCTTAACGCCTACCATAAGCCAACCGTCGTCTTCTCCCCTTCTATCGCCGATCCTAGCGTCTATACGGGCTCTTTGCGTTCTTCTGAGGGCTTTAACGTCATGAAGGCCCTCGATGCGCTCTCCCCTTATGTCGTCAAAGGAGGAGGACACGCCTTTGCGGGAGGCGTTTCCATCAAGAAGAAGGACTTCCCCGCCTTTAAGGAGGAATTCCTTCGCGATGCCTTAGAATTCAAGATGGAGAAGAAAGAGAAGGACCTTATCCCGCTTTCGCTAAGCGAGGTGAACCTAGATTCCTTCCGCATCATCCGCTCCCTCGCCCCCTATGGCATGGAATTCGAGGAGCCGGAGTTCTTGATCGAGAATTTGCCCACCGATTCCTTCCAATATACCCGCGACTCTCGCTTCCTTAGCTCACCGCTAGGCTATGGCTGCAAGCTCCTAAGCTTCAGCTTTGGCAAAAAAGACGTCAATAAGCCCAGGATGTCGCTGGTCGGAAAGTTTTGCTTAAGCGAATATAAAGGCAAGGCGAGCCTAGATTTCGTCTGCGCCCCCAAAGAAGAATAGATTTAAATTCGCTTTGGCGTATCATTGCACTAGGGTACGCACGCGCGTACATGACTTTCATCATATAGGAGGGGTACCACTATGTCGAACAACCCAAAACCTGCCGTCGATCCGCATCTTCCGCCCAATGGCGGCTATCCGATGCACACTTTCGACGACCTCAAATCCCTTTATTTCACCTATATCACCGATCCAAAGGACAGGAAGATGATCGAGGAGGCGTATCAGCTCGCCGCCTTAAAGCATAAAGGCCAGTTTCGCAAATCCGGCGAGGCCTATATCCATCACCCGATCGAAGTCGCCTATATCTGCGCGCAGCTGCATACCGGCCCGGCTACCATCGCCGCGGCTTTGCTTCATGACGTCGTCGAGGATACCGACGTCACCATCGAGGAAATCACCAAGCAATTCGGCGAAGACGTCGGCCTCATCGTCGATTCGCTGACCAAGATCCAGCGCATGAAGCTTAGCCACAAGACGGCCGAGGACTTCGAAGCCGAAGACCATAAGAAGATCTTCTTGGGCATGGCCCGCGACGTCCGCGTCATCATCGTCAAGCTCGCCGACCGCCTCCATAACCTCCGCACCCTCGACTCTTTGTCTCCCGAAAGGCAGCACGCCCTTTCCAAAGAGACCCTTGAGGTCTTCACGCCCATCGCCCACCGCCTTGGCATCTATTCCATCCAAAGCGAGCTCGAAGACCTTTCGCTGAAGTACCTTGAGCCTGAGAAGTACAACAAGATCAAAACTCTCGTAGACACGAAGTTTGAAAACACCAAAGCCTCTTTGGAATCCTTCAAAAAGCGCGTGGCCGACATCATGCTGGAGCACAATATCCCCTGCAGGATGGAGTCTCGCGTCAAGAGCAAGTACTCAATCTATAAGAAGATGTACCAAAAAGGCAAGGATTTCGATGAGATCTATGACGTTTTGGCGATCCGCATCATCACCAAAACCGTCATCAATTGCTATGAGATCCTCGGCATCATCCATTCGACCTATACCCCGATCCCTGGCCGCTTCAAAGACTATATCGCAATGCCGAAGCCCAACATGTACCAGTCCCTCCATACCTCGGTGCTCTCAGGAGATGGCCAGACCTATGAGGTGCAGATCCGCACGGAGGAGATGGACTCCGTCGCCGAAGTCGGCGTCGCGGCCCACTGGTCCTATAAAGAAGGCACCAACTATAACGCGAAAGCCGAGCAGCAGGAAATCGAGAACCAGCTCCATTGGTTCCGCGACTTCGTCAATATGTCGGGCGAAGCCAAAGACGACGCCAAGGAATACATGAAGGACCTTAGCAACGATATCTTCGGCGCCAACGTCTATGTTTTCACCCCGATGGGCAGAGTCATTGATCTCCCTGCTGGGGCAACTACCCTTGATTTCGCCTATAAGATCCACACCAAGGTCGGCGATAGCGCAACCGGCGCGGTCGTTAACGGCATCGGCGTCCCGCTAAGCACCGTCTTAAAGACGGGGGATGTCTGCGAAATCCGCACCTCCAAGAACGCCTATCCTAACGATTCCTGGCTCAACATCGCCAAAACGAGCTCCGCCCAGAGCCACATCCGCCGCGCTTTGCAAAAACGCGACGCCGAAATGATGAAGGATGAGAAGATCCGCCAGGGCAAAGCCTCGATGATGGATAGCTTCCGCAATAGCGCGGGAATGAGCGAAGAAGAAGCGCTCTCTTTCCTCACCTCCAAGCTTAACGAGCTCAAGCAGGAATACCACGTCGATAGCCTGGATGACCTCTTCGTGGCATGCAGTGGCAAAAACCCAACCCCCAGCGCGGTCATGGAGTTCCTCGGCGTCAAGAAGAAGCTATCCTTTGACCTAAGCAAAGTGACCAAAAGCGCCAAAGTAACGATCGACAATAATCCGGTCGAGGTCGCCGGCGGCGTCTCTGGCCTCGCCATCAGCCTCTCTAAGTGCTGCACCCCGATTCCAGGCGATCCGATCGTCGGCTATATCACCAAAGGCAAGGGCATCACCATCCACCGCGCCTCTTGCCCCAATATCGCTAACGAAAGCAAGCGCCTCATCGATGTTAAATGGAAGAGCGAACTCGGAAATCAGACTTATCCCGTCGATATCGAGATCTACGCCAACGATAGGGCTAACCTCCTTGCCGAGGTCCTGCAGGTCTTCGCCGCCAAAGGCGTCAGCGTCTCTGACTTAAAGGCACACCTCGTCAGCGAGACCATGAACGACGTCATCACGATGACCGTCGCCGTCAATTCCTATAAAGCCCTAAGCGACTGCTTTGCAGACCTGCTTGGCATCAAGGGAATCTATTCGGTCAACCGCGTCATACATTGACGAGCGAACAATTGAACTACCCTATGGGTAAGCCTATAATTTACCAGCAATTGAAAGGAAATCACTATGCCAGTTTTCGCAGTTAAGGGAACCCACGACCTCTTTGGGGAAGAGGCTTCCTGCTACGCCTATATCGAAAACGTCTTCAAGGCCGTTTGCGAGCTCTATGGCTATAAGCCCATCGAGACCCCCGTCCTTGAATACACCGAAGTCTTCGACCGCGCGACCGGCGAGAGCAGCGACGTCGTCAGGAAGGAAATGTACACCTTCCTCGACAAAGGCTCCCGCAGCGTCACGTTGCGCCCTGAAGGCACAGCCGGAGTCATCCGCTCCATCGTTGAGAAGAAGCTCTACGCCACCGTTGACCTGCCGCTAAAGACCTATTACGTCGGCCCGGTCTTCCGCTATGAAAGACCGCAGCTAGGCCGCTATCGCCAATTCATCCAGGCTGGGGTCGAAGCCGTCGGCGTCGACTCACCTAGGCTGGATGCCGAGACCATCATCCTCGCGATGAGGGTATTGGGCATGCTTGGCTTTGACAAGCTTAAGGTCAAGGTCAACACCCTTGGCGACCAGGCTTCTAGAGCCGCCTACAAGGAAGCTCTTAAATCCTATTTCTCCGAGCACATCGATGATATGTGCGAGGATTGCCACGAGCGTCTCCGCCTCAATCCGATGAGGATCCTCGACTGCAAAGTTGAAGAAGACCAGAAGATTGTCGCTGGCGCTCCCAAGATGAAGGATTACCTCTCGCAGGAAGCAGAGAAGCGTTTCTATGAGACTCTAAGCATCCTCAACGACCTCAACGTCGACTACGAAATCGACGATACCCTCGTCCGCGGCCTTGATTACTACGGCCACATCGTCTTCGAGGTCCATGCGCAATCGGATACCGGCGCCGATTATGGCGCCCTCCTTGGCGGCGGCCATTACGATGGCATGCTCAATATGTTCGGCGGCCCGAAGGATAACGATTCCGGCGTTGGCTTCGCCATGGGCGTTGAGCGTATCTACTCCCTGATGAGGGATAACAACATGCTCAACGATATCGAGACCGGATTAGACATCTACGCCATGCCCCTAGGCGAAGACGTTAGAGATGACCTCTTCCACATCGTCGAGGAAATCCGCACCCTCGGCTATAGCGTCGAGATCCCCTTCACCTCCCTTAAGATGAGCTCCATGTTCAAGCGTGCCGAGCGCGCTAAGGCCAAATTCGCCCTTATCTGTGGCAGTGAGGAGCTTGAGCGCGGCGTAGTCCAACTAAAGAACCTCGCCACCAAGGAGCAAGTCGAAGCCAGCATCGAGACCCTCGATGCCACCCTCGATGAACTCTTCGGGGAAGAGCAAGAAGAACACCATCACCATAATCATGAGGAATAAATTCCAATGGAAAGAACTGATTACAACGGAAATCTGCGCCTGAAGGACGCAGGAAGAGAAGTCGTCCTTGATGGCTGGGTTGCCAACAGAAGAAACCTTGGCTCCCTCCTATTCATCGACCTTCGTGACTCCACTGGCATCATCCAGCTCGTCACCGACCACCCCGATGACTTCCCTGACGTGAGAAACGAATACGTCATCGAAGCTAGAGGCCACGTCCGCGCCAAGGAAGTTCCGAATAAGAACCTCCCTACTGGCGAAGTCGAAGTCGTCCTCACCTCCATCAAGGTCTTCAACAAGGCGGAGACCACTCCGTTCATCATCGCCGATAAGACCGATGCCCTCGAAGATACCCGCCTCACCTATCGCTACCTCGATATCCGCCGCCCCTATATCCTTAACAAGCTGAAGACCCGCGCCCTCATCGTCAGAGACTGGCACGAATACTTCGACTCCCATGATTTCCTCGAAGTGGAGACCCCAGCCCTTAACCGCTCTTCCCCAGAAGGCGCGAAGGAGTACTTGGTACCTAGCCGCGTCCACCACGGATGCTTCTATGCCCTTCCGCAGTCCCCGCAGCTTTGGAAACAGCTGCTTATGATCGGCGGCGTCGAAAGATATTACCAAGTCGCCAGATGTTTCCGCGATGAGGACCTCCGCGCGGATAGGCAGCCCGAATTCACCCAGCTCGACGAAGAAGTCTCCTTCATGGACATGGATCAGATCCTCGCCCTCAACGAAGGATTCCTCGCCAAAATCTTCAAGGATACCGTCGGCGTCGACATCCAATTGCCACTTCGCCGCATCCCGTTCTGGGAGGCGATGGATGTCTATGGCTCCGATAAGCCGGACACCCGCTATGGCCTAACCCTCAAGGATATGATGCCGCTAGTTGGCGACATCGAATTCAAGGGATTTGAAGGCGCTTCCTATATCAAGGGCATCGTTATCCCAGGCCAAGGAAAGGAAACCTCCCGCAAAGTTTTGGACAATCTCCAGCTTGAAGCCAGGAAATTCAACCTCAAAGGCGTTCTCTCGCTCAAGGTAGAAGAGGGCAAGCTAGCGGGCTCCTTTGGCAAATTCGTCGATGAAGCCCACGCCGCCAAGATTATCGAAGCCCTTGGCCTACAAGAAGATGACCTCGTCCTCTTCGCTTCCTCTTCCGATAGAAGAAACATCGACTTCGGCATGGGCGCTCTCCGCACCTTGTACGCCAAAAAGCTCGGCCTTATCAAGCCGAATACCTATGACCTTCTTTGGGTCGTCGACTTCCCGATGTTCGATCCGGTTGAAGGAGAGCCGGGCAAGTACGTCGCTGAGCACCATCCCTTCACCCGTCCCCGCGACGAGGACCTCCCTCTTCTAGACACCAAACCAGAAGAAGTTCTCGCCTATGCCTATGACATCGTCATCAACGGCTACGAAGCCGGCGGCGGAACCATGCGCATCTATGACCACGACACCCAGTGGAAGATCTTCAAGCTCCTTGGCCTCAGCGATGAGCAAGTCGCCGCGAAGTTTGGCTGGTTCATCGATGCCTTCAAATACGGCGCGCCTCCCCATGGCGGCATCGCCTTCGGTCTTGACCGCCTGACCATGATTCTTACCGGCACCGACAACATCCGCGATGTTGAGGCCTTCCCGAAGAACCTCCAGGCCGTCGACCCAATGAGCCATGCCCCGGCCTTCGTCGATGATAGTCAGCTCGACATCCTCGACATCAAAATCGACGAAGAGAAGTAGGCATTGTTTATCCTTAAAGGATAACATATACTAATTTGTCACCAACTCATTACTAATAGGAGCAACAAATGGAAAGAGTTACTGAAATCAAAGCTAGGGAAAAGCTTGCCGTTGCCGCCATCCGCAGCATGGTCATCGATGTGACCAACAATGCGAATTCTGGCCACCCGGGCATGGCGCTAGACGCCACCCCGGCCCTTTACGCGCTTTACCGCGACCACCTCGTCGCCGATCCCGAGCATCCTTATTGGATCAACCGCGACCGCTTCGTCCTCTCCGCGGGGCATTGCAGCGCCCTTCTTTACTCTATGCTCCACGTCGCGGGGTATAAAATCAGCATCGAAGACCTCCATTCCTTCCGCCAAGTCGGCTCTAAGACCCCTGGCCATCCTGAATTTGGGATGACCGAGGGCGTCGATGCCACCTCCGGCCCGCTAGGGCAAGGCATCGCCCAGGCCGTCGGCATGGCCATCGCCGAGAAGAACATCTCCGCGACCTACCCCGATGGCGCCAAGGTCATGAACCATTACACCTATTGCCTCTGCGGCGATGGATGTTTGCAGGAAGGCGTCTCTCAAGAGGCCATCTCCCTCGCCGGTCACCTCCGCCTCAACAAATTGATCCTCATCTATGATGAAAACGGCGCGACCCTCGACGGTCCGACCTCCGATTCCTTCACCGAGAACGTCAAGCTGCGCTTCATGGCCTCTGAGTGGAACGTCATCGAGGTCAAAGACGGCGATTCCGTCGATGCCGTCTCCAAAGCCATCGAGAAGGCTAAGAAGTCCATTTGCTTCCCGACCCTCATCCTCATGCACACCACCATCGGCATCGGCTCTAAGCACGCCGGCGACCATGTCACCCACGGCGCCCCGCTAGGCAAGGAAGATGGCGAATTCGCCAAGAAGTCCTATGGATATGACTATCCGGAATTCACCATTCCCGCGGAAGTCTATGAAGAGATGAGAAACACCTTCGCCGCGCGTGGCAAAAAAGCTTACGCCGCCTACGAAGATGCCCTCTCCGAATACGAATCCTTCCATCCGGACGAATTTAAGCGCCTAGTCGACGCCTTCGACCGCAACGTCGAGAAGTACCTCCCGGAAAGAGTCGAATACTCTAAGGATTACAAGAAGGCGACCCGTATCACCAGCGGCGAATACATCACCCGCATGGTCAATAGCATCCCCTTCACCCTCGGCGGCTCCGCCGACGTCGCCGGCTCCACCAAGACCAGCGTCAAAGGCGTCGCCATGTTCTCCGCCGAACACCCCGAAGGACGCGATATGCATTATGGCATCCGCGAATTCGAGATGGCTTCCGCGATGAACGGAGAGCTTCTCCATGGCGGGCTCGTCTCCTATGCCGCGGCCTTCCTTATCTTCTCCGACTACCTTAAGCCGGCGATCAGAATGTCTGCCCTAGAGCATCTCCCCGCCATCTATATCTTTACTCATGACACCATCGCGCTAGGCGAAGATGGCCCGACCCATCAGCCAATCGAGCAGCTTGCAATGCTTCGCTCCATCCCTGGCAACGTCGTCTGGCGCCCGGCCGACCCTAAAGAGGTCGAAGCCGCCTATGAGTTCGCGCTCATGAGGAAAGATGGCCCAACTTGCCTAGTCCTCACCCGCCAGAGCGTCCCGACCTTAGATAACACCGATGTCGACAAGGCGAAATTTGGCGCCTACAAGGTCTTCACCCCGAACGGTCCCGCAATCGGCCAAGTCATCGCCACCGGCAGCGAAGTGAGCCTTGCGATCGACTCCGCCAGGATTCTAGAATCCCGTGGCATCTTCGTCGAAGTCGTCTCGATGCCGTCGATGGAACTCTTCAGAAAGCAGGATAAGGAGTATCGGAATTCCATCCTTCACTTCCCCTATAGCAAGAGGATCTCCCTGGAGATGCTATCCACCTTCGGCTGGGGCGAATTCGCCGGCCATTGCATCGGGATTGACCGCTTTGGCGAGTCTGGGAAAGGCAATGAGGTCATGGAGCAGCTAGGCTTCTCCGTCGATGACGTCGCCCTAAAGATTGCAGGCGCTCTCAAAGGCGAATAAAATACGCTTATGAGCAACGGCTACTACGTAACGATCAACAACTATTCCCGCCTTGGCACGATGGGCATCTCCCGCCGCGTCATCGAAGGCATTGCTAACCGTGCGGTCAATGGCGTCTCCGGCGCCAGCGTCCGCAAGAAGAAGGCGATCTTCCAGGCTTCCCAAGGCGCCAAGGTCATCCTCTCCCGCACCGGCAAGGTCACGATCGGGGTCGAGGTCAGCATCGCCAAAGGGGTCAATGTCGAGGAAGTCTGCCTGGATATCCAGCAGGCGATCGCCAACGACATCGAGCTCTCCTGCGACACCGTCCCCTACGATATCAAGGTCAAAGTTGTCAAAGTCGGCTAACCACCGACTTTTTTTATGGCGATGAACGCAGCGACAAAGCTATTGGAGAAACAGCACAAAACGTTTCACTTTGCTTTATAGAGGTGCTATCCTACTCAGGCTAAAAAGAAATGGTTCTAAAAAATATGGAAAACGAAGATGAAATCGGATTTGGCGGGGGCAATGACTCCCGCAACAGCCTCCAGAAAGCGGCGATGACCGCGATCTACGATGTTTTAACCTGCATCGATATGAAGGAGGACATCAACGTCGAGAACATCGTCTCCGCTCTCCTTGACGCCCCTTACGAAGAGTGCGACTACTTCGTCAAAGCCGCCGTCGTCTTGTCCATCCGCGACATGGATAAGATCGTCTCTAAATATAACGCCAACATGAATAAGTGGACCTTCGACCGCCTCAACCGCGTCGAGCAGGCCATATTGCTATTAAGCTACGTTCATTTCTATTACATCGAGCCCGATGTCCAAAAAGGCGTCGTCATCGATATCGCGGTCAAGCTTGCCAAGCTCTATCTCGGCGATAAGGACTACAAGTTCGTCAACGCCATCCTCGATCACGTATTGCTCAGGGAAGAAAGCAAAGATGAGGAGTGAGCAATCCTCTTCCATCTATAGCGTATCCTCCCTAAACGCAGCCATCAAAGCAAGCCTAGAGAGCAATCCGCAGTTTTCTTCTATCAACCTGCGCGCAGAGATAAGCAACTTCAAAATCTATCCAAGTGGCCATTGCTATTTCACCCTGAAAGACGATAAAAGCGTGCTTTCGGCGGTGATGTGGGCATCGGAGGCCGCTTTTCTTCGCTTCAGCCCAAAGAATGGAGACGAAGTTCTCTGCAAAGGAAGGATCTCGGTCTATCCCCCTCGCGGCTCCTATCAGTTCGTCGCCTCCAGGATGGAGCTTGCCGGGGAAGGAAATGAGCTAGCGAAGCTTCGGGCTTTGGCATTAAAGCTAAAAGCAGAAGGGCTTTTCGAGCAATCCAGGAAGCGCCCGATTCCCGCTTATCCGCATCTAATCGGGGTTATTGCCGGCAAAGGCAGCGCCGGCATGAAGGACATCGTCCACAACATCAGCCTCCGTTACCAAAACGTCACGCTTTACCTTTTCCCCTCCTTGGTCCAGGGCGAAGGCGCCCCAAAAGCCCTTCTAGAAGCCCTAAATAATGCGATCAGCCACAAAGTCGATACCCTCATCATCGGCAGAGGCGGCGGCAGTAGCGAAGACCTGGGCGCGTTTAACGATGAAACCCTAGTAAGGGCGGTGGCCGCTTGCCCAATCCCGGTCATCTCCGCGGTCGGGCACGAAGTGGATACGACCCTCATCGACCTCGTCGCCGATAAGCGCGTCTCCACGCCGACGGCCGCCGCGGTTTTGGCCGTCCCTGACTCCAATGAGCTCCTTATGGCCCTAGACGACTATGGCAATCGCCTATATTCCTGCATTTCAGGCGATTTGGCGCGAATGAAGGAGAAGGTCGCGTTACTAAGTAACCGCAGCTTTTTCATCAATCCCAAAGCCATTTACGCGGATAAGATCGATAACCTCGAAAAATTGTCTAAGCGCTTTGATCTGGCGATGGCCTCGCAGCTTAACACCAAGAAGACCCAAGCAGCCTATGTGGAAGGCAAGCTTGCCTCCCTTAATCCCTATAGCATCTTGAATAGGGGCTATGCGATCTCCACCGACGAAACAGGCAAGGTCGTAGCGTCCATAAAAGACATAAAGACGGGAAGTAAAGTCAAAACCCGCCTCAACGATGGTATAATCGAATCCACCGTCACCGACATCAAGGAGAGCTAGCCATGGCAGAGAAGAAGACATTCGAAGAGCGCATCGCCCGCCTCAATGAGATCATTGCCAAGATTGAAGGAGAAGTCCTTCCCCTTGAGCAGTCTCTCGCCCTTTATGAAGAAGGGCAAACCCTCATCAAAGAGCTCCAAACCGAGCTGAAAGAGGCGGAGATCAAGATTGAGGAGATTGCCGGAAACAATAAAGACTAAAGTATATTTTTAGTTTTTATTTAGTAGTTTTATAGTTAAAAAATGTCCCATCACATCGAAAGAATTAATATTTCAGAGATAAAAGACCCAAAGTTCCTTTTGACTATGGATTATCCTTCTCTTCGCGTCTTGTGTGAGGATATCCGCGCCGAAATCATCTCCAAGGTCTCCACCTATGGCGGCCATCTCTCGCCAAACCTTGGAACCGTTGAGCTGACCGTGGCCCTCCATCGCGTCTTCGACTTCTCCAAGGACAAGCTTATCTTCGATGTCGGCCATCAGTCCTATACCCATAAAATCCTTACCGGCAGAAGCCTAGACCATCTTAATGAGCCTGGGCATACGCAGGGGTTCCAAAAGATTAAGGAATCCATTTATGACCCATATGAGGCCGGGCATTCCTCCAATAGCATCTCCGCGGCGGAAGCCTTTGCCCTGGCCCGGGATGCGAAAAAGGAAAATTACGATGTCGTCGCAGTTATCGGCGATTCCTCTATCTCCAATGGCCTTGCGTTTGAAGGCTTGAATGACCTTGCTGCGCGCAATACCAAAGTCATCGTCGTCCTTAACGACAACGGCATGAGCATCGGCAAGTCCGTTGGCGGATTCGGCAAGTTCTTCAGAAAGATCTCCACTGGACGCGCCTATACCTCTTTCAAAAAAGGATACCGCAAAGCCCTTTATAAAAACGCCTTTGGCCGCAAGCTCTATTCTTTCTCCTACGGCCTAAAGCAGGCGATGAAGAGGATCCTCGTCCCCATCAACGTCTTCGATAACCTTGGCTATACCTATATCGGTCCGATCGACGGCCACAACATCGCTAGCGTCGAAAAGGCGTTGAAGAAAGCCAAAAACGCGACCAAATCTGTTATTTTGCACGTTCATACCACCAAAGGCAGAGGCTATCCCTATGCCGAGCACGATAATACCGGCTACTGGCATGGCGTCACCCCCTTCGACCCAAAGACCGGAGCTCCGCTTAACGTTCACCCAGGACTAGTCTCCTGGAGCCATTATTTCTCCGATTTGACCTGCTCGAAGATGAAGGAGCACGAGAATGCCTGGCTTATCGTCCCCGCCACCATGAAAGGCTCAGGATTAGAGAAGCCTTTCGCCTTCTATAAGGATAGATGCCTAGATGTCGGCATCGCCGAAGAGCATGCCCTTACGATGGCAGGGGCTCTCTCCCTTAATGGAATTCATCCGATCGTGTCTATCTATTCTACCTTCCTTCAGCGTGCCTACGATGAACTTAGCCATGACTGCGCAAGGCTATCCGCCAATATGACCGTCCTTATCGAAAGGGCAGGGCTAGTCGGCAGCAACGGCGATACCCATCAAGGCATCTATGACGTGGCCTTCCTAAAGTCCATCCCTGGCATTATCGTGACGATGCCATCCAGCAAAAAGATCGCCCATAGCCTTTATAACCAGTCATTCGAGGACAAAGGCATCTATTGCATCCGCCTTCCTAGAGAAATGGTCATTGAGAATGAGGCCGATAATCCCGAAGAGATCCCCTTCCTAAAGATGAGGAGACAAAACCTCTGCAAAGAGAAGAAGATCGCCGTTGTCGCCGTTGGCCCGATGGTTGGCAAAATCTCAGAGCTAATCAAAAGCAAAGGGTTGCAGGCTGAGGTTTATGACCCCATCTATCTAAACCCGATTTCTTCCGATGCAGTCGCGCCTTTGCTAGATTACGGCAAAGTCCTTATCTATGACGCCTACGGCATCAAAGAAGGCTTCGCCGATAGTTTGCTCGTGAAGCTATATGAGGAAGGCTATAAAGGCAAAGTCCTTATCCGCGCCATCCCCAACGCCTTCGTCGGCGCCGATTCCGTCTCTAACCAACGCGCGCAGTTCGGCTTAAATCCGGATCAGATCGCCGAGCTAATCGACGCCGAACTTCGTCCCTCCGCCAAGGCAAAGGAAGCAAAGGCAGAGAAGTAAGTCTCTTCAGTCCTAGTTAGGCATCTAGCTAAGATTTTTAAATCCAAAAAACGGGCATCATGCCATTAATCCATTTATTCGTCTCGATGATATCGGAGGTTTTATGGTTTTTGTTTGTAGCAGGAGCCTTCATTTCCCGATGTTTCTTATCCCCTTTCCAAGAAAGAAGAAGGCAGCGCAGAAGCGGCATTAAGAAGATGACGAACCTTTTCCTTCGATGATTGTGCCTCCTTCAAGACTTTTAACCTTCTTTGATAGACAATGCTTACCAAAGGAAAAGGAGGCTAAAGTTTCCTTTTCCCATGCCGCTATTTCCCCTGCTTACTTAACATAACGGAAGAGGCGATTTACAATACTCTCATGGCAAGAATCATCGCGCACATCGATTTAAACGCCTTCTTTGTCACCTGCGAGCAGATTCGCGATCCCTCCCTTATCGGCAAGCCGATCCTCATCGGCCACGAAGGGCGTTCGGGCATCGTCTCGACTTGCTCTTATGAGGCAAGGGCTTTAGGCTGCCATTCTGGCCAGCCGATGTTTCAGGCGACCAAGCTGGCGCCTAACGCGATCATCATCCATGGCGATTACCAATATTACCAAGTCATGAGCAATTCCTTCTTTTCCTATATAAGAAGGTTCACCAAATACGTAGAGGCGGCGTCCATAGATGAATGCTATTGCGATTTCACCCATATCGTGAAGCAGACCAAAGACCTGGTCACCTTTTTCCATGACCTCCAGTTTGGCCTATTGAAGGAAATGGGGCTTAAATGCTCGATTGGCGTCTCCACGAGCAAATGGATGGCCAAGATGGGCAGCGACCTAAAGAAGCCGATGGGCTTGACTTTCGTGAAAAGAAGCAACCTCGATTCAACCCTTTATCCTTTGCCAATCGAATCCTTTTGGGGCATCGGCAAGAAAACCGCGCCGGAACTAAGGAAGATGGGCATCAACACGATTGGGGACTTGGCAAAAGCCACCGAGAGGGATGACGCGGCCCTAATCAGGATGCTAGGCAAGTTCTATCCCACCGTCAAAGAATGGGTTCATGGCTACGGCAGCGACCATATCGATATGACGCCTTTTGACCCAAAATCCATCGGCAACTCCGAAACTTTAATGCACGATTGCGATTCCTTTATCGAGATCGAATCGACGCTCAAGTCTCTCGCCAAAGAAGTCTCCGATAGGGCCAAAAGCCAGCATAAGGCCGGCTCCACGATCACCTTAACCGTCAAGGATACCGTCGAAGGATTCCATCTCCACACCAAAGCGGTGACCCTAGAATACCCAACCTCAGACTTCGAGGTCATCTTCTCCTCGGCCAAAGAGTTATACCGGACCTCCTATGAAGGCAAATTCCCAATCCGTCTCGTCGGCATCACCTTATCCAAACTAGTTAACCCAGCGAGGCAAATAGTTCAGATGAACCTATGGAATTATGAAGAGTATGAGGAATCGGATAAGACGAAGCTTCTTATCGCAAGACTTAACCGCAAGATGAGGACCCCGATGCTAAAACGTGCGCGCGACGCCAAGAAAAAGGAGGAATAGCCATGGAGATCTACGCCGCCATCCATAACTATTTCACCTTTCTTGCCAGCGAAAGGGGATTATCGAATAACTCGATGCAGTCCTATAAGGAAGACCTTGAGATCTTTCTTCGCACCTTCCCAGGAAAAAAAGATACCAATGACCTCTCTCCTAGCGACTTAGAGGAGTTTGCGATTGCCCAGGGCGAGGAGTTTCGAAGCTCTTCGACGATCTCCAGAAGGCTTTCTTGCCTCTATAACTTCTTTCGCTTCCTATGCTCAGAAGGCCTAATGGCCGGAATCGGAGAGAAGATAGAGCGCCCCAAGCAAGGAAAGCACCTTCCTACCGTCATCTCTTTCGAGGAGGTCGAAGCCTTATTGGAGCAGCCGGACATCGAGAAAGAGTCGGGTTTGCGCGATAAGGCGATGCTAGAGGTGATGTACGCCTCAGGGCTTCGCGTCTCTGAGCTTGTTGCCTTAAAGCTAAGCGAAGTGAGCATGAGCGAGCAGCTGATCACCGTCAAAAAGGGCAAAGGGGCGAAGCAACGCACCGTTCCTATCTCCCCCTATGCCTTAGAATACCTATCAAAATATATTGATGGCCCTAGGAAAAAGAACAAAGGTCACCGCAAAGTCGAGATCTTCCTCAATCTAAAAGGGGAGCCGATCTCAAGGATCTATTTCTTCCAGCAAGTGAAGAAATACGCCGCCTCCGCCGGCATAGAGAAGCCAATCAGCCCCCATACGCTGCGCCATTGCTTCGCGACTCACTTATTGGAAAATGGCGCCAGCTTGAAAGCGGTCTCGGAAATGCTAGGCCACGCCCATCTAGAGACCACCGAAATATACACGCATGTCTCAAGCAAGCGCATCATGAGCGCTTATTCTAGGTATCTAGGGAGCAATTAGGATATAATCACCTGCTGCAAAAAACGGCTGCCAAAACTTATCTATATATAGAAAGGATAAAAGAATGGAACAACCGAAGAAATTCAAAAGGATCTTCCTGCTCGTCGCAGACTCCGCGGGCATTGGCGAAGAGCCCGATGCCGACAAATTTAACGATGTCGGAAGCAATACCTGGGCCCATGCTGCCGAAAGCATCGGCGGCTTAAACGTCCCAAACATGGAAGCGATGGGCATCGGCGAGCTTGATGACATCCTAGGCGTCAAGAAGGTCAGCGACCATCCTCACGCCTATTGTTTGCGCTCTCGCGAGAGAAGCAACGGCAAAGACACGATGACCGGGCACTGGGAGATGATGGGCATCAATACCGCTAAGCCCTTCCAGACCTTCACCGACACCGGCTTCCCCAAAGCCCTCATCGATGAGCTAGAAGAGAAGACCGGGCATAAGATCATCGGCAATTATTCCTCTTCCGGCACCGAGATCTTGAAGGTCCTAGGCGAAGAGCAGATGAGGGAAAATTCCCTTATCGTCTATACTTCTAGCGATAGCGTCCTCCAGATTGCCGCCCATGAAGGCGTCACGGGCCTAGATGAGCTATATCGCTGCTGCGAAATCGCCAGAGAGATCTGCATGAGGCCAGAATACCTTGTGGGCCGCGTCATCGCGCGTCCATTTGTGGGAACCTGCGCCGAGGACTTTAAGCGCGTCGGCGCTCACCGCCATGACTACACCGTCTCGCCTACCGGCATCACCGCCCTCGATATCCTAAAAAGCAACGGCTACATGGTCTCCGCCGTTGGCAAGATCAACGACATCTTCAATGGCGTCGGCATCACCAAGACCATCCATACAGCCACCAACGAAGAGGGCATGGACGAGGCCATCCGTCAGCTAAAAGAAGAGAGCTGGACCGGCCTATGCTTCGTCAACCTCGTCGAATTCGACTCCGAGTTCGGCCATAGAAGAAACGCCCCGGGCTACGCGGCTTGCCTAGAAGCCCTCGATAAGAGAGTTGGCGAATTCACCAAAGCGATGAAGGAAGATGACCTCCTTATCATCACCGCCGACCATGGCAACGATCCTACTTTCCACGGCACCGACCACACCAGGGAAAAGGTCCCGGTACTCATGTATTCGCCTTCCTTCAAAAACGGCAGATGCCTGCCTGAGGCCTCTACCTTCGCGGTCATGGGCGATAGCATCCTTTATAACTTCAACCTCAAGAAGGATCCCTCGATGCTAGGCGGGGTCATCTCCGAGATCTTCGAAGACTAAGCTCTATTGGCCTCCAAGCCAAAAACTTGGAGGCTTTTTGCTGCCGTCAAAACAAGAAAAAATAAGTAAAGTGATATTTCGACGTATTTTTACCATAAGGGAGGAAATAAACGGGGTTTATTACGTGCATGTCGGATGATTTTGCCCGATAATACACGCGATACCGATTTTTTAGGGAAGGTAATAAGAACATGAAAAAGAATCTCATCCTCGCATTCTCCTGCATGATGCTGCTCTCCTCTTGCGGGGGGCAGCCCTCTAGTTCCGAAGCCCCGCTCTCGGAGGATGCCTCTAGCGTAGCTACCGAAAGCTCCTCCGCCTCGGAGGCCTACGACTTCAAATGGGTCACCCCAACAGGCGCCCCGACCCTTGCTTTCTATGATGAAGGGAATAACGATAACTGGGTTAGCGCCAGCAATCCTGCCGAAGTCGTCGTCCCAAGCTTCGCGGCCAATTCTTACGACGCCATCGTCTTTGACGGCGTCTCTGGCCTCAACCTCATGACCAAAAACGCCAAAGCCGCCAACTATAAGCTAGCCCGCTGGATCAATAACCTTGGCTTCTACGTCGTTTCCTTAAAACACACCAAGGAAGAGCTCACCTCTTGGAATCCCTCCTGGACCATCGATGCCTTCGTAAAGACCGGCAACTGCGCCAGAGTCCTTATGGATCTAGCCAAGAATTCCTGGAACTATGGCGATATCTCCTCCCAAACCACCTTTGAAACCGGCTTAGACGCGGTCGTCAGCAACGTCCCGACCAATGGCTATGACTTCTTTGTACTCGCCGATCCCGCCTACACCACCCTTAAAGGCAAATTAGGCGATAAGCTCCACGATATCTATAATCTCAATGAAGAATGGGCCCATTACCATAACGGCATGGCTATCCCCTCTGCCGGACTATTCGTCAACGCGGCCAAATATGAAGCCCATACCGCAGCCTATACCGAATTCCTCAATAAGACCGATGATAGGCTAACCGCCCTAGTCGAGCAGCCCCAAAAAGCCGCCGATGCCCTAAAGGAATACGCCAAAGACGCCCGCCACGTCTCTAGCGACGGCACCCTCATCAAATTCGGCTTCGCCTCGACGATGGCCGAAAAGCTCCCGGTTTTGCAGAAAACCAACAAGTTTGGCTTCCTAAAGAAGGGCGCGGTCGCTGATAACAAAGCCGTTGCCAATGAATTCAGCAAGGCTCTTGGCGGCAAGGAGTTCGCATCCTCAATGTTTTTAGCCTAAAATAGCTTCATGAAAAACAGAAAGAAACGAGGAACATTCCTTTGGGCGCTTAGCCTTGCTGGGCTAGCAACCTTGATCGGGGTCTGGTATCTCGTTTCTTTTCTTTTGCGCCAGCAAGGCAATCAGATGATTCCTTTGCCTCATGAAACGGTTGGATTAACGGCATCCTTATTATTCGGGGAATATGCCGCGTCCACGTGGATGGCGATAGGATGGACCTTGTTAAGGGTAATCATAGGTATCAGTATTTCTTTCCTGATAGGAGGGATATTAGGAATCCTAGCAGGATTATTCAAGCCGATACGAAAATTCCTAAATCCTCTGGCCGCGGTAAGCCGAACGATTCCCACCGTTGCCGTCGTATTGGTCTTGATATCGATCATCATGGGCGCAGGGCAGCATAAATGGTTGCCTTGGGTTCCTGTAGCGTTGACCTTCGTCGTTGCCTTCCCATTGTTCTATGAATCTTTCGCCTCGGGCATGGAGGCTGAGCCGCAAGAAGAAATCGATGCCTTAAGCCTAGAAGGGGCTAAACGCAGCCTCCAGGCAATCATACACGTTTATCTCCCTGATGCTTGGCCATTCATTGAGCTAAGCTTGGTGCAGAGCATTGGCATGGCGGTAAAGGTCTCCATCATGAGCGAAGTCTTAACCGCGACTAGCGCAGGCATGTCTGGAATCGGAACGATGATTATCCTCTCTAGGCATAACGATGGCGGTCTAGAAACCATTCCAGCCTATTCGTTAATCGCCTTAGGCCTGATGATCATCATCGATATCCCGTTCTGGATCCTTAAAAAGAAAAAGAATGAACAATAAAGGCTCTTGGAGGAAAAACTCTAAGGGCCTTTATTTGTCTTTTTAATTTCAAAAGCAAATCTTCAGGCAAAGTTATCGATAATTAACAAACTCGGCAAATAAAAGGCATTCGCCCAATGAAGGCAAAAAGAAGAAGGGATTGTCAAAAGAAAAATGGAAATTAAAAGTGTTCGGTTTCCACAAAATTGGCAATATCTAAGTTCTTGAATTGACCGAAAAGCAAAAAGATTATTTAGCAAAATAACCAATGCCAGAGATTATGGGTTTTAAAAGCGAAAGAGAGTTTTCGTAAAAATACTTCAAAAAGACAAAATGTGCTCAAATATCGATAAATGGAATTTTTGAAACGACTTTGTTTAAGGAATTTAAAATAGATTGTCTTGCCAACGTAAAAAAGCCAGATTTTGCAAGAGAATTATTACAACGCGAAAAGCTATGTCGGAAACGAAATAGTTACTATAAGAAATCAAGGAAAATGGAATCGGTTTTAGCACTTAGTAAATTTTTAGTAGTTTATACGCAAATGCAGCGAAAAGACTAAATTTCAAATAATAAGCAAGAAACATGATTAAAAATATGGCTTCACTGCTATAATATTTCATTTTTTCTTAACATAATGGACATTATGCGAAGTTAAATGTATAAAAGAAAAACAGGTTTTTGGAGTTACTAAACATTTTTAGAACTTCTCGAACCTGTAATTTGGAAACTGCAGTAGAGCTTATTCCGCTTCTTCTTCGCTCTTCTCAGAAGATTTGCGGGTCTTCGATTCAAGCTTTTCGATAAGAGCATCAAGCGCGATTTCTTTTCTAGTGACATCTAGGAATAGGTGGACGATGACTTCCCCGCCCTGGATGATCATCCAGCCGGAATCCGGTTCTCCTTCTTTCACTGAGACGTTGATGCCGGCTTTCTCGAATTCGTCTTCTAGGTGCTCGGACATGGCGTTAAGTTGACGTGGGTTCATGCAGGTTGCAAGGACGTAGTAGGTTGCAAACGGGGTGTGGTCGGCAACGTAGAGTTCCTTGATGTCTTCTGCTTTGTGCTCGTCTAGGGTTTTGACTGCTACTTCTAGTTCTTTGAGTTTGTTTTCCATATTTTTATCTCTCCTTTTTGCGTGAAAGTGCCTTTCTTAGATATAAGTCGAACGCTTCTTGGGTCAACGGATTATCCACTTTATAGCCTCGGCTTTCAAGAAATTCACGGTTTTCCTTCAATACCTTTTGGAATCCCAGATAATAATTCTTGATGCACCCTTTGATCAATTTAGAGGAATCATATCCTCTTGTCGGCTCTATTTTGTCGCTGGCGTAAATGATCTTCTCAAGCGGCCCCATATGGGCGCGGCCAGTCGCGTGGAATTTAATCGCGTTAAGGATCTCAGGATCCTCGATCCCGAACACTTCTGCTGCTATCTTGCTGCCTAAGAATTCGTGATACGTCCATTCCGGGAAGGATAGATATTCGGGGAAGCATTCCTTCATCTTCTTCCTGGCTTCGTCCTTAGGGAGGTCTTTGGCGCAGTCATGGAGAATTCCGGCGATGTAGGCCCGCTGATAGTCTTCCACCTTATTGTTGATGGCCACGGAGAAGGCGAGGTTTGCCACCGAGATGCTATGAAGCAGGCGATGGGTCGACATCATCTCCGATAAGGTCTTTACGTAATAGAGCTTATGCTGCTCGATATATGTCCTTACGGATAGCGGCACATCGATGCAGCGGCAGCTTCTGATTGCGGAGCTGCTGGTAAAGGAGTTAAAGGTCACCGGAAGCCTCTGCATATGGAACTTCTCGATGTTGTTATCGTCTAACTCTAAGCCAGCCCTAGGAATGAATAGGGGCGTAGCCAATCTAGAGAGCTCTTCGGCATCCTTCCACTTATGGAAGGCATTGACCTCGTCTGCCCCGATAAGAAAGAAAAGGCGCGCCTTCTTATACTTGGAGGCGAAATACTTTACCGTATCGATCGAATAATTCGTCTTTGCCTTGGAGTTATATTCAAATAAGTCCAAGGAAAAGTTAGGCGAGCCCGATTCTTTTAAGGCAAGGCGAAGCATCGCAAGGCGGTCTTCGGCCGTGGTGGCGGGATCTTTCCATCTTGGGGATTTGGCGGGAACGAAAACGACCTCTGCATTCAAAAGCAAGGCTGCCTGCCTTGCCATTTCCAGATGCGCATTATGCACAGGGTCAAAAGAACCCCCAAAGATGACGAGATTCCGCATTTCTTCCTTACTTAAGAATGATCTTCTTGTTCTTCTTGGATTCGCGGTAGAGAACGATGACTCTGCCGATAACCTGGACGAGCTCGGCGCCGACTTTCTCTGCGATGATCGGAGCGATGTCCTTGGCTTTCATGGTGGCGTTCTGGTTGAGGCCTACCTTGATGAGCTCATGGGCTTCCAAGGCCTTATCGATGACCTCGTAGAAGCCCTCATCAGGCTCGGCCTTGCCGAGGAGGTAGCGCTTGTCAATCGGGTTGGCCAAGCCTTTTAGATATCTTTTCTGAGCGGGAGTAAGCATAGTTTTTGTAATTTTCCTTAATCTTTATTTTATTTTCGCGCGTGAAGTATAAATGGAAACGCCTTTGGGCACAATAACGCGGAATGTCTGAGATTTGCCCTCGAAGGCAAACCAGCCGAGTCCCTCGATGCCGATATCGCGGGCCCCTTTCTCTTCGACGACGATATCGAAGGCATCGAAATCGCTTCTATCCTTCAAGTTGATGCCAGCGGGCTTCAAGTCGCCTTTCTCCAATCCTTTGAAGAAGATCGGCGAGAGCTTCTCCGCCTGTTTCTTCTTTAGGGTTAAGCCATCTGCGCCATAGAACTTGACCGCGGTCCTCTCGCCTTTGAGCAGCTCAAAGATCGCAAGGCCGCCGATGGCGACGGCATCTTTCTCGATGAAGGAAAGCAACCTTGCCTTCACAGGCGTAGAAGGATAAGCCACGCGTAAATTGGCGCTATCCATTCTGGAAGTGACGGAGTTATCGGTCGGGATACCCGGGGTGTCATACATCATCGAGCTATTGTCCAGCGGGATCTGCATGACGCGAAGATCGGTGCCTGGATAATTGGAAAGGGAGATCTCCTGGGAGGAAGAATTCTTGTAGGAGCGTAGATACGCGTTAAGGAAGAAGGTTTTTCCTGCGCCGGCAGCACCGATGATATAGACATCGTGCCTTCTTCTGCGCTCTTCGATCATCTTGGCGATCTCCAAGACATCGGAGTTGCTGGAAAGAGTCGTCAAAACAACGTCTTCCGGGTTGGCATAGATGCCAGAGGCGCGGAAGCGATGGGCGAAATAGATCTTAAGGGTCTCGTCTTTGACAGACTTCGGAAGAAGGTCCCTCTTATTGGCGATAACCAGAATTGGCAGGCCTTGGATGGTCTCGGCGACTTCCTTGACGAAGCTAGCCTCGAAGGAGAAGGCATCGATGACATAGACGATAAGGGCATCGCTAGCCTGCGCGTCTTCTAGCATCGAAAGATAGCCTTCCTCAAGGCTAGGCTGCGTTGGCGTAAGGCTATAGGATTGCTCGGTATAGCACTTGTCGCAGAAATAGACTTCGCCGACGCGATGCTCTTGATTCAAAACCTCGGGTTTGATGTAGCCCTCGGCATCCTTATCCTCGCTTTGAAGGATTGCTCCGCAGCTATAGCAGCGGCGTACCATGCTCATTTCGCTCATAGGGATTCATTCCTCCTGACAATTGATATCTTTTAGTAGGCCCAACCTCCGCATCTTCTCTCTTTTGGGCTTATCGAAGCGGCGGTTCCATCTCGTCCAGGGCGGTTCGATGGATTCATCAAGAGGCTCGGTCAAGACCGTGCGGATCTTTGCGCGGTTGCCGGCTTTGATGTCGGTCTGGATCTGATCGCCGACTAGAATCACCTCATCTTCGGAGTAGCCAAGCTGCTTTATTACCTTCTTTAGGCGGAAGGAAAGCGGCTTAAGCATCCAACATCTGGCCTTGATGCCTAGTTCGTTAGCGTAGGCATTAACCCTGCCTCCTTTGTTATTGGAGACGATGATGAGATCGATATTGGCCTCCTCTAGCCTTTTCTTTAAGGCAAAGGCATTCTTCGTCGGGGCATCGATATGGTAAGGGTCTAGCGTATTGTCTAAGTCGACGAGGACGCATTTGACGCCAAGACGAAGCAAAGTCGAAGTTTCAATATCGTAGATGGAGCGGCAATAGCCGAAGGGGATAACGGATTTCCTCATAGCCCCATTTTATGCCTAATGGTGTAAATAAAAAGGACATGGCATCGTTTTCCTATAGTTCTTTAGCGCCATCTTCCCTCTTTTTTAACGATTTTGGAGTCTAAAAGGCATCAAAGGAGAAATAAGGGGGCGATAAAGAGTAGAATGCATCCGTCATGATCATCAACGTTGGCCAAAGAACCGATATCCCCGCCTTCTATTCAAGGTGGTTCTATAACCGCGTGAAGGAAGGCTACGTCTATGTCCGCAACCCCTTCTACCCGAAGCTTGTCACCAAATACGTCCTCGACCCCAAAACCGTGGATATCCTTTGCTTCTGCACCAAAAATCCCGCCCCAATGCTAGATAGGCTAGAGGAAATAAAGGCTTTCCGGCAGTTTTGGTATGTCTCCATTACCCCCTATGGCAAAGATATCGAAGCCAATGTTCCTGATAAACACGCGGTCATCGAATCGTTTAAGGCCTTATCGCGCCTAAACGGCAATAAAGCCACAGCCTGGCGTTATGACCCAATCCTCATCAACGATAGATACACCATCTCCTATCACCTGCGGGCATTTGAAGCCATCTGCAAGGAATTAGAAGGATATACGCGCCTATGTGTCTTCTCCTTCATTCAGCTTTATGAGAAGACCAAGAAGAACTTCCCCTCGGCCAGGAAAGTAAGCAAGCAAGAAAAGGAAACGCTAATCAAAGCCATGGCGGAGATTGCCTCTAAATATGGCATCCGTCTGCTTTCCTGCCACGACGAAGACCCCGTGTTAGAACAATATGGGGTCGATACCAAAGGCTGTTTCCGGAAAGAAATCCTTGAGGAGGCTTTGGGCATCAAGCTTGATATCCCTCCTTCCAAAAGCTTTGCTAGAGAAGGCTGCAAGTGCCTATTAAGCCACGACATCGGCGAATATAACTCCTGCCTCCATGAATGCATCTATTGCTATGCAACCTATGATGCTCAGGTGGCCAAAGCTAACGCCAAACGTCATGATGAGACCTCTCCTATCCTCCTAGGCAAGTTAGAGAAAGATGACATCCTAAAGGACTGCAAAGAGGGCAGTTGGCTAAGCAAACAGCTCTCGCTTTTCTAGAGAAAAACCTCTTTGTATTCCCTTAATTCGCAAAGAAGAAAATCACGTCATTTCCAAGGTGCGAAAAAGACATTTGCACCTTTTTTATTATCCAAGTCTAAGACATCTGAAACCGGACAGTAATGCAAGAAGAGCCTAGAAGAAGAGGCAACGCTATCGATAAAGGCGAGTTTCTAAAAGGATAACGGCAGATTCCCTTAATTAGAAAAATAGTAAAACACGCATAGAATTCTCATTTGAAAGATTTAAGAAAAACCCTAGAGATAGCCTAGGGTTTTTGATTACTTATAAACTACTAATTTGTTACTTCTTACCTACAAGTGATTTTGAAGAGATTTCTTTAGAAGTCATCGTCTCCGAAGATGGAGATCTGCTCGAATTTCTCAGTCGGTTTATCCTCGTCTCCTTCAACCGTGATGGTTTCGGAAGCGATGGAATCACTGCTTCTAGAAGCAACTTCTTCTTCAGCAGGAACCTCGACGAGAGGCGGAGCAATGGCGATTGTGTTTTCGTCAATCAAATCGGAATCCATCTTAGCGATTGCGGCAATGGTGGTTCCCTTTGGGAGCTCTCTTCCCTCGCACTTGGCGTACTTGTCCATCGGGGTGAGATTGAGGTCGGGGAAGGTGATGTCGGCATAGCTGCCATCATCAAGGGTTGCCTTGAAAGATAGCGGCGCTTCTCTTCCATTTACCCTAGCGGCGAAGACAAGCTCCTGCGGCTCCTTCTTGAAGGACTTGAAGATGACCGTGGATTTGGAAAGGCGGCTGCCGAGCTCGATGTTATTGGTGGAGAATACGCGGGTGACGCCAAGCTTAGTAACAAGCAAAATCTTGTCGTTCTCCTCTGGATGGAGAGTGACCATGGCCGCGATGGTCTTGCCGCGGAAACTCGCGGCTTTGACGCCGGCGGAGCTAGTCGAGGAGAGGGAGATCTCGTTCTCGTTATAGAGGCAAGCAAGGCAGTTCTCGTCTTTTCCTCCCGCTCCAGAGAAAAGGAGGATGTTATCGTTGCCAGAGGTGATTGCCGCGTCGATCAGCTCGTCCTCACCAAGGATTCTCATCGCCCTGATAGGACGGGAATATCTGACGACGGGGAAAGCGCTGAGGCGGGTTCTCTTGATCTGCCCGTCCCTGGAGACCAAGACGACGTTGAGGTCGTCGCGGAAGGTGCGGACGGCGAAGGCTTTGACGATCTTCTCATCGGCCGGGAGGCTGATGATGTAGTTGGCGTGGAAGCCTTCATTGAGCCACTTTACCTCTTTCATTAGGTGAACCGGGACATAGAGGTAATTGCCCTTATTGGTAAACATAAGGAGGCAATCGGTGGTAAGGCACTGGCCAGAATAGACGAGGGTGTCGCCATCTTTGACGCCAGGGAGGGCGCCGTTATGGCCGTTGCTTCCTTTATAAGAGGCCATGGAGCAGCGTTTGATGTAGCCGTCACGGGTGACGGTGACCATGCAGTCCTCGCTGGCGATGAGGTCTCTTTTATCGACGGAGCGTAGGTCGGTGTTCTCCTCTTCGATCTTGGTGCGGCGTGGCGTGCCATAGGTCTTGGAGATGAGTCGAAGGTCAGAGATAATGACCTTATTGAGGACCTCTTCGGAAGAGAGGATCTCATTCAGGCGCGCGATGTCCTTATTTAAGGCATCGCGTTCATCAAGATAGGTCTGGACATCGGTATGGGACAGCTTATATAGCGGCATCATGACGATGGCTTCGGACTGATTCTCGGTGAAGCCAAGCTCTTTCTGGAGATTGAGCTTGGAATCGGATTTGTCGAGGCTGCGTCTAATGATGGCGATGACCTCGGAGATGATGGAGGCGGCTTTGATTAAGCCCTCAACGATCTCAAGTCTCGCCTTATCCTTCTTTAATTCGTAGTTAGAGCGCCTAACGATGACATCCTTCTGGTGGGCGATATAGGTGTCGCAATAGGTAAGGAGGTCAAGGGTGGTTGGGCGGCCATCGACGATGGCGACCATATTGGCGCTATAGCTGGTGCGCATCTGGGTCTTGCCCATCAAATAGGCAAGGATGGCTTCCGGTTTGAAGTTCGGCTTCAAGTCAATCGCGATTCTGACGCCGTTCTTATCGGTTTCATCGCGGACTTCGTCGATGCCGTCGATCGCTTTGTCATGGCGGATCTTATCGATCGCGAAGACGAGCTGGGATTTGACGACGCCATAGGGGACTTCGGTGATGATGATCTCTGTCACGCCATCATTCTCTTCGATATGATAGGCGGCCTGGACGTCGATTCTGCCGCGCCCGGTGAGGTAGATATCCTGCAAGCCCTGGGACTGGTAGATGACTCCGCCGGTGGGGAAGTCAGGCCCTGGGACGAAGCGCATCAGCGTCTCAATGGGGCAAGAGGGATGCTGAATCCTATAGATGACGGCATCGATGACCTCGCCTAGGTTATGGGGCGGGATCTCGGTGGCAAGGCCAACCGCGATGCCTTTGGCGCCGTTGACGAGCAAATTCGGGAAACGGGAGGGAAGAACGGTCGGCTCAAACTCCGTATCGTCGAAGGTAAGGCCCATATCGACGGTATCCTTATCGATATCGCGGACGAGCTCATTGGAGATGGCGGCGAGCCTGGCTTCGGTGTAACGGTAGGCGGCTGGGCCATCGCCATCCATGGAGCCGTTGTTGCCCTGGAAGTCGATTAAAGGCACGCGCACGTTCCAATCCTGGGACATGCGGACAAGGGCATCATAGATAGAAGAGTCGCCATGGGGGTGATATTTGCCCATGACTTCACCGACGATGTGCGCGCACTTCTTAGTGGGGTGATCGATGGTGTTGTTGGTCTTATACATCGCATAGATGATGCGGCGCTGGACCGGTTTCATGCCGTCTCTGGCGTCGGGGATGGCACGGTCTTGGATGACGTCTTTGGCATAGATGTCAAAGCGATCGCCCATAAGCTCGTCCATCGCACTGTGGACGATGTTCTCAACGACCTGCTCAGCGGGGGCCACTTTTTTCTTGCTCATTTCTTGACCTCCTTGATAAAGGTATCGACGGTATCGAAGTTGATGTTCTCCTCAATCCATTCTCTGCGCAGCGAGGCATCGTTGCCCATTAAGACGCTGATGCGCTTTTCAACGACGAGAGGATCGTCGATCCGCACCTGCAAAAGCTGGCGGGTGGCCTTATTCATGGTGGTCATCGCGAGCTGGTCGGCGTTCATTTCGCCAAGGCCTTTGTAGCGGTTGATGCCATAGCCGGGGCCAATCTTGGCCTTAGCCGCCTCAAGATCTTGGTCATTCCAGGCGTAGATGAACTTATGGGAGGGATCGCTCTTCTTGTAGACCCTATATAGCGGCGGGTTGGCCAAATAGACCATGCCGTTGGTGATAAGGGGCTTCATGTAGTTATAGAAGAAGGTCAGCAAAAGGATCTGGATGTGGGCGCCGTCGGTATCGGCATCGGTCATGATGATGATCTTGCCATAGTGGCTATCTTCGACATCGAAATCCGCGCCGACGCCTGCGCCGATGGTCTGGATGATGGTTGAGAATTCAACGTTCTGCAGCATTCTCTCCATTGTGACGGAGTCGGTGTTCAGCGGCTTGCCACGCAGCGGCAAGATCGCCTGATGGAGACGGTCGCGTCCGGTTTTGGCGGAGCCGCCTGCAGAATCGCCCTCAACGATGAACAGCTCGTTGTTCTTGTAGTCCTTAGACTGGGCGGCGGCTAGCTTATCGGAGATGATGGCATCGACTTTCTTTGTCTTGCCACTCCTCGCCTGCTCTTTCGCTTTTCTCGCGGCGTCACGGGCATTTTTGGAAGCCTGGCACTTATGGATTAGGTCGATGGCGAAATCCTTATGCTCAGCTAAGAAGTAAATGAGGTTCTTATAGACGAAGTCAGCGACAAGGGAGGAAGCCTCAGGGGTTCCTAACTTGCCTTTGGTCTGGCCTTCGTATTCGAGCTTATCTTCAGGGACCTTGACGGCGATGACCGCGGTCAAGCCTTCGCGGATATCGGCGCCATCGAGCTTTTGGTTCTCTTTGATGACCCCAGCGGTGATGGCCCAGTCATTGACGGCCTTGGTGATGCCGGTGCGCAAACCGGTCTCATGGGTACCGCCATCATGGGTGCGGACGCTATTGGCATAGGAATAGATGTTCTCGTTGTAATCTTTCTGGCACCATTGCATGGCGACTTCCATCTGGATGGCGTTATCGTCGTCTTCAAAATGGAGGACCTCGCCGATCTTTTCCTTGTTGGAGGTTAGGATCTGGACGTATTCCTGAAGGCCGTTCTCATAATAGAACTCATGTGTCTGCTTATTGCGCTCATCGCTTAGGTAGAAATGGACGCCCTTCAAAAGGAAGGCTTCCTCCTGAAGGTGGTTATAGATGGTGTCCCATTTGAATTCGGTGGTGGTGAAAATGGTGGCATCAGGCTTAAAACGGACGGTGGTGCCGTGCTTTTTGGTGGTGCCGATCACCTCAAGCGGGGTGACCAGGTGTCCGCCGTTTTCCCAGCGGATATGGTAAATATGGCCCTGGCGATAGACGGTGACGTCGATCCACTCAGAAAGGGCGTTGGTGACGGTCGCGCCGACGCCATGAAGGCCCGCGGAGGTGGAGTAGGCCTTATCGGAGAACTTGCCGCCGGCATGGAGCTTCGTGTAAATAAGGACAATCGCAGGGACGCCTGCGGCCTCATTCATATCGACCGGGACGCCACGTCCTTCGTCGCTAACTTCACAGCTGCCGTCTTTATGAAGGGTAACGAAAATCTTATTGCCGTAGCCGTTGACTGCCTCATCAACGCCATTATCGACAATCTCCCAGACGAGATGGTGCAAACCGGTCGAGTTGGACGAACCGATATACATGCCGGGGCGCTTTCTGACGCCCTCCATCTCAGAGAGCACTTCGATGCTGTTTCCGTTATAAGCCTCTTCGGCCTTCTCAATTCTTGCTGCGGTTTTGGAGTCTTCCTCAAAGGAAGAAGTCGCCTCGGCGGTGGCGGGCGAAAAATCTTGGATGTTGGTGTTATCGTTAGGCATAGCTGAAAATCAGTCTTTTAGACTGGTGTATTATAACGCTATCCCTCTTTGAAAATAAACACTTGACCCTTAAAATATCCCCGTATTGAGGTCACTTTATGCATATTTACTTTGTAAATATCATCGTCGGACTCCTGTCGGTGATATTTGGCTACCTCCTCGGAGCCATTCCAACCGGGGTCGTCATCGGAAAGGCCTTCTTCCATAAAGACCCGCGAGACTATTTCTCCCACAATTCGGGCGGAACCAACTCTGGGAGAGTCCTAGGTAAGAAGATCGGCGTTCTCGTTATCGTCCTAGACGCGGTCAAAGCCATCATTGCCCTATATGGGGTTTGGGCAATCTTGATGTTCACCCCGCTTAGGGAATACACCCTTTGGTCCAATGGCTATGATGCCGCTCCCCTCTATTACTGGGCGGCCGGACTTGCCGCCGCCATCGGTCACTGCTATCCGATCTACATCGGTTTCAAAGGCGGAAAAGCCGTTTCTTGCTTCGTCGGAATTTCTGCATGGGTTTCCTGGCTTGAGTTCCTTGTCTGCTTCGCTTCCTTCTTTGGTTTCCTCTTCAAGAAGAAGATGGTCTCCTTGGGCTCCATGGTCATGGCGATCGTCGGAAGCCTCACCATGTGGGTCCTCGCGATCGTTCGTGCGACCACCGGATGGAACGTCAATGTCTTCGCCTGGGACTTCGGACAGTCCCCCGTCACCTTCCCAGTCCTTGGCTTCGAAGCTGCGGTTACCCTTACCATCGTCGCTATCCTAATCATCGCAAGGCATAGGGCCAACATTAAGCGCCTCAAGGAAGGCACCGAAAGCAAAGTTACCTGGATAAAGTAATTAATTAGTTGTTTTTTAGGAAATAAACACTAGTTGTGGAAAACTCATAAAAGCTCTCCACAACTTTTATTTTTATTCGACAATACCTTTGTTTTAGATTGACAAATTTTTTAAAAGTATCGATTTTTACGTTGACGAACCTAAATTTTCAAAAACGCAAATTTTAAAGAAATCGAAACTCTCTAGCAGCCTCTTAGAGCCACTTCTGCTGTTTCTTCGATAAAATACTCAAACCGATAATCGCGGCCTCTAGAAGAGCCTATTCTCATAGCTGTCCTTCCTCTGCCCTTTAGGCGCTTGTCCCTAGGGTTAGCTAAAGGTAGATGAGCCCGGGCTCAAAGGCATATGCCTTATGTGTCAAAGGAAAAGCCTCGCCCTAGATAGAACGAGGTTAATATCTCTTCTACTGCTTATTCAATCGCAAAGATATAAGGGTAGACCTTTTGGTTGCCTTGGATCTCAATGAAGTCCACCATCTTAAAATTGGAGGCAATGTAATCACGCAATTCCGCTTTATCAGTTTCCGTGGTTTCCTCGCCTTAGAAGACGGTGATGGCACTCTTCTCTCCCATTTCTATGATGGAGGCGAACAACGCGATTGTCGCATCCATCAAAGTCGGCTTGGCGCATTTGACTTCGCCGCCCTGGATTCCGATATAGTCGCCAGAATGAACTTCCACTCCGTTGTTATGGGAATCTCTTACCGCGGTAGATATTTCCGCACAGATGAGGTTATTTAGAGAATCCTCAATACAGGAGAGATTATCTTCCAGTGAGCCATTTTCTAAGTCTAATAGGCCAAGGGCGCTATAGCATTCGACGACGGATTTCGATTTTACGACGGTGACTTTGGCACCTTCATAGGTCATGCTAGCCTGCTCCGCGGTAAGAATCACGTTGCCGTTATTGGGGAAGACGATGATATTCTCTGCCGAGACTTCCTCAAAAGCCCTTAGGAAGTCTTTCGCGGAGGGATTCATGGTCTGGCCGCCGACGGTGACGTCGGCGCCTTAATCCTTGAAGAGCTTTGCAATCTAAGGGGAGGGCGCAACCGCGACGGTTACGATCTTTTTGTGTGACGGACGCGTCACACAAAAAGCAGGAATCTTTCGACTCCTGCTTGTGTTTTTCTTTGATGGAAGAGTCACTCGATTATAGGGAGCTATTCTTCTTCATTGCATTCATGGTTGCGCGGATCTGAGCTTCCGTCGGCTTGCGGCCCATGGAACGATACATCGCGCGGATCTGATCTTCGGTGATCGGGGGATTATCCTGAAGCTGCTTCTTAATCAAGTATCTGGCTCCGAAGAAACCTGCAACCGCACCGAGGATGAGGGCGGCCATGACTAGTCCGAACCAGCCACCATCCCAACCGAAGAAGGTGAGCATATTAGGCTCTGCCGTCGTACTTGCCGGTGGTGGTGTCGACGGAAACCTTGTCGCCCTGGTTGATGAAGAGCGGGACGCGGATGGTGAGGCCGGTCTCTAGCTTGGCATCTTTGCTGCCGCCATTGGAAACGGTGTCGCCACGGACGCCCGGTTCGCACTCAACAACGGTGAGGGCAACCTTGGAAGGAAGCTGGATGCCGAGGATCTCGTCTTCGTACATGACGATGGTGACTTCAGCATTCGGAGCAAGATAGGGGATCTCGTTCTGGAGGGCCTGCTTGCCGATTTCGACCTGCTCATAGGTCTTGCCATCCATGAAGGCAAGGGTCTCGCCGGCGTCGTAAAGGTAATTCATGACCTTCTTGTCGACGTGGACATCCTCAACGCCATAGCCGGAGTTACGGGCAAGTTCGGTGATGGCGCCAGTGCGCATATTCTTGACCTTGACCTTGGCGACCATCTTTCTCATAGCGGTCTTGTTGAGAAGGATGTCGAGGCAGAGATAGAGGTTGCCTTCGTCAACGAAATAGTTGCCGGGGCGGACTTCAGTAACGTTAATCATTCTGATTCTCCTTAGATTAATAAAAATGTTCTGTCAAAATAGACCTTTGTATTATATACAAGTCGTTCGGCTCTTCAAAGAGCGAAGTTATAGGCCCGTTTTTGGGATTTGTTAGTTATCAGCTGATGTGAGA
>CADCPN010000009.1 GCA_902803375.1 uncultured Erysipelotrichaceae bacterium
CAGGCGAGGATAAACAATATGTCCGAGAAGACCGGAATCCATCAGAACGTGCTGCTGAAGTCTTTCTTCTTTGATGCGTTCCTAAAGAGGTTATCCTCTTCTAACTATGCCAACCATTTCGTGTTCAAGGGAGGATTTTTGCTCTCCTCTGCGTTAGGGATAGATCAAAGGTCAACGATGGATATCGATTTCCTGCTGCGGCAAATGTCTTTGGATTTGGAGACGATAGTCGAAGTGATGAAGGAAGTGATCTCCATCGAAGTAGGGGATAATGTTCGCTTCAGTTTCGAAAGCATTAACAAGATTCGGCAAGAAGATGAATATGGTGGATATCGAGTCACGATTCTTGGGAGGCTGGAGAACATCAAAGAGACGGTCGCCATCGACATTGCCACAGGCGATCCAATTGTCCCCGGCGCAATCGACTACCGATACAGGTGCTTGTTCGATGACGAGGTGCTCCGTTTCCAGGCGTATAATTTTGAAACGATCCTCGCGGAAAAACTCCAAACAGTTCTCGCAAGGGGCATCCTCAACAGCAGGAGCAAAGATTTTTTCGACCTTTATATCATCCGCAAACTTCGTTGGAAAGAAATCGATGGGCGAACGCTTAAGGAAGCCTTTTCTGCCACCTGCCGTTACCGCAATACTTTCTTTTCCTATGCCGGAGCAAAGCAAATTCTTGATCAGGTTCAATCGGATGCCCAAATGGAACAAAGATGGAATTCCTACCGTAAGAAGAATAAATTCGTTGGCGATATCGCGTTCCAAGACGCCGTCGACGCTGCTTTGGATGTTGCGCATGTAGCCTGCGCCCATTAACCTTTGAATGATTCCAAGTACGAATTAACACATCTGTAAAGGATAGAAGGCGAAATAGTCAACTCCATTGAAAAACCACGATTTTGCTGTAAAGAATAGTAAAAACTTATTAACTTTGTTAATCGGCTCGAATGGAAAACTAGCATATTATGATAGGAAATCCCTATAGTCTCGGTATCATCGGATGATATGTTTCGCCCTTGAAAAATCCCCCCTCAGCCACCATCGCAAAATCTAAATTCATAGCGATCGGATTTTTTTCCTGGCTTGCCTGGCGCTACCTCCTCTCCAACATTCCCTCCGATCGGGAGAAAAAGTCGCTTTCGATTCCGCAAAGGAAAAGCAGGACGCTCGGTCCTGCCCAGCCCTTTGTTTTATCTAGCAAACACCAGCTTATTCTTAGAAGACATGCCTTCTTGATAGCGATAGCCAGCCGCCGCGAAGAGTTTTAATCCCTCAACGGAATCGATTTTATGCTCCGCCATATAACGGAGGAACATGCCTCTCGCCATTTTGCAGTAAACGCCTTTTTCCTTATAGGAATTGCCTTCTTTCTCATAGAAGACGATATCGATGAACCTATCGCCGGGCTTAAGGAAACGGGTGATGATCTTGCTGTATTCCTCGGAGCACAGATTGATGACGGTATCGCCATCCTTATATAGCTCTTTATAGAGGGCATCGCCCCATAGCTCATAAAGGGTGCGGCAGCCATTGACCTTAAGAGGGTTCTCTAAGTCAAGGCGGTAAGGCTCAATGCCATCATAGATATGAAGAAGGCCATAGAGGGCGCTGACGATATACATCCGCTTAGCCAGATAATCCAGGGAGCCTTCATCCAATGAAGAGGGATCTAGGTATTGGTATTGGATGCCTTCATAGGAAAAGAGGGCAGGCGTGTAGGGGCCATAGCCTAAGTCGGCAAGGTAAGCCATCGTCTCGATAAGAAGGGAATTGCTGATTTTGAATAGTTTCTGCACTTCTTTTTCATCCAGGGACTTCAAGGCGTCGATTATCGCATTCGTCGTATCCGGATACTCGAAAGGAACCGCTTTATCCTCGCGGTTTCTTTTCATCTTCTTGGTCGGCGAGAAGATGATCTTCATAGGATCTCCAGCATCTTGAGGGGATCTTCTTTGGCCTTCACCTTATCGTTAGCGAAGATGATGACGCCATTCTCATCGATGATGTAGGTGGTTCTGACGACGCCCATGGAGACCTTGCCATAGAGCTTCTTCTCCTTCCAGACGTCATAGGTTTTGATGACATCCAAAGTGGGGTCAGAGAGAAGGGTGAACTTTAGATCATAGTTGCCCTCGAATTTCTTATGGGAGGCAACGGAGTCTTTGCTGATGCCGATGACGATGGTGTCTTTGGCCATGAAGTCCTTAAGCAGGGAAGAATAGCCGCAGGCTTGGGCGCTGCAGCCGCTACTGTTGTCTTTGGGGTAGAAATAAAGGATGACCCTTTTGCCTTTGTGGAGGAATTCCTCCAAAGAATGGGTGACGCCATTTTGATCGGCAAGGGTGAAGCTAGGAGCAAGGGTATTGATATTTAGCATTATGGATTGCCTCTAACCGCATTATACAAAAAAGATTAAATGGATGCTCGGCTAAGGCTCAGGCATTCGATTTGCGTTATCGGTTTAATGTCAAGGAGGCCTCTTTATAGGAAGTTGAAGTAAAGACGGCGTCAGAGTCAATCTCCACAATGGACTTTAGCTTTTGCGAGACGGTATATATTTCCGCTACAAGATGAAAATGCCAGCAAGGGAAAGGCAAGAACGAATGGGTTTTTTCATAAGCTATGTCCTTTTCGGAATAATGGGGAGCTAAGTTTCGTAAAAGGCTCCTCTTCTTTTGAATTATTAAAGAGCATATCTTTCCCATTCCTTCAGCAGCTTCTAATATTCACGATGTATTAACTAAAGGAAAACGAAGGCTTTGCTTTTGATTCATGAATCCTGATTTTCGGGATTCTTGCCATTTTCTATCGTCATTCCTGCCAAAACGTGAATAATAGCCTTATGAAAAAACGCATTTTTGTCCTATCGATATTCTCTCTTCTTGCATTGGCTTCCTGTGGCAATGAAGCCAATGTCGAAGATAGCGGGTCCTCTGCCTCCATTCCTTCCGTCAGCGAATCTTCTGTTGAAGCCAACTCTTCTTCTAGCGGATCCTTTAGCAGCGAGAGTCTTGCCTCTAGCGAGTCTATAGAAGAATCTAGTGAGCATGAAGAATCCTCTAGCGAAGAGGCCGCTTCTTCCTCTATTGGGTTAGCCTATTCTTCTATTGAAGAGGTAAAGGCGGCTTGCTCTAGCATCGCCGCTCCGCTAAATGGAGCAGGATACGTGGTCTCCTCTTCCACCTATAAGATCAAAGCCAAGATCCTTGCCGTTATCGATTCCATCGCGACGAAAGAGGATTACAAAGTCTCCAACCGCTATAAAGCCTTCGTCCAGGATGAGTCGGGCTTTATGTATGTCGCCTTCAATGAGGCTGGCTACAAAAAAGTCAAAGACTACGTTGGCAAAGATAACACCGTCTACTCCTTAGTTGGCAAGGCTAGCAGATATTACGATCAGCCTGAGCTCGTCGTTGAGGAATACACCTTTGAAAACGAGGTGCTCCCTGGCCTATCTCCCCTTTCTAGTTTCGAGACGAGAAGCCTCTCCTCCATCAAAGAGGAGATTGCGGGCATGCCAATCTCAGAGAAAGGCGTCTCCTATGGCAAGCCCGTCGTTTTCGAGGCCACCTATATCGATGAATTGGTCCAGGAGAGCCTTCTATTCAGCGATGGCGATCTTACGATTTCCTTGCATGGTTCTAGCAAAATCTCCAATGGCTTTGCTAAAGGCAGCACCTATAAGGTCGCAGCATTGCTAGGACTATATTCCTATAGGCCCTCCCTAGAATTCTTAGGAATGCTCGGAAGCGGAGGCGAGGTCCATTCCTTGCCTTCCCCCGATAAGAAGACGGCCTCCGACCAATACAAAATCACCTACGCGAAAGACAAAGCCCTTCATTCCCCTGTCTACGAAGAAGAATTCTACAAGGCGCATCGCTTCGAAGGCTATGTCTCTTGCTATACCAAAGATAGCGACACCTACTTCGTCTTAAGCGATGCCGCCTCTAAGGAATACTCGACTTATACCGATGCGTTATCCGACAAGGCCCTTTTTGTGAATAAACTCCTAGGTGCACGTAAGGGATGAAGAGACCCCTTCCTACCAAGGCTGGTATAATGTGGCTGCTGTCCTGAAAGGAGGCAGCCTTTGTTTTCACAAAAGCCCTTCGGGGAGCGTTGGCCTTTTTGGGACTTGG
>CADCPN010000010.1 GCA_902803375.1 uncultured Erysipelotrichaceae bacterium
GCCCTCATGGCGATAGCTAATTGGCCAACGTCTTCTGATGGATACGCAATCAATTTAGCAAGTTCCGCCATTTCAGATTCAATGCGCTGTTCTTCCATGTTGAGCCTCACTCAAAATCAACGTGATACTTCTTGCACAGCTCACGGAGCTTTCGTCTCTCTTTGAAAGTGGGTTCGTGATGACCGTTTTCCCAACGATTCACGGTAGCGAAAGAAACGCCCAGTTTTTTGGCCATCTCTTCTTGGCTAAGGAGCATCTTTTCCCGAAGCTGCTTTACTATCTTTCTGTAATCCATGTCATCATTATAACAAAACAATAACGCTGACTTGCGAATGTGTTTGGAGTTTTCGTTTGTTTTTGCACTGGTAACCTTAAAGTAGACACTCCATTCAAATTCTTAGACAGCTTAATCTAGAATTTACACAAGGAGGTCGAAAAAAGAGACATGACAAAGGAGAAATTAGACATAGGAAGGCGCGTTTACGAACGCAAGCAGACCGCCAAGGAGGCGGCCGAAGAGAACGGGGTCACGCTGCAGACCGTCTACCTCTATGCTAGGGAGTACATGAAATCGATCGGGGTCGACCCGCTCCCCAAGGGAATCAAAAGGCCCGAGCCGAGCGCCGACTACAGATCGATGACGAAGGAGGAGCTCATCAACGAGCTGATGCTCAAGGACATCGAGGTCGCCCGCGCAAAAAAAGGGTATGCGGTGAAAGGGGGTGGAAAGGCGAAGGAATTCATTTCTATAAAGGATGCGAGTTCCAGATAGCGATGGAGCTCTCGGCGAGATGGCCGATCAAATCCCTCTGCCGGGCCATGTCGATATCCAGGTCCGGGTTCTACAAATGGAAGGCCAGGCTGTCCAATCCCTCCGACAGGCTCAGGAAAAGGATGGCCGATGTCGCCCTGTTCCAGGAATACCACGCCAAATACCCTAGCCACGGCTACCGATGGCTTAACGCGAAGATAAGGCTGGATCTTGGCCTCGTGATGTCCGACCAATACGCCCACAGGTGCTGCAGATTCGCCGGCATAAAGTCGAAAAGCAGGCACTATGCCTATAAAAAGCCGGGCGAGCCGAAGAAGATCTACCCGAACTCCGTGATGGCCTCTCTGAATGTCGACGGGCCGCTACAATGCGTCGTCAGCGACATGACCGCCTTCTGGGCCGGAGGGAAATACTGGGAGCTCACGCTCTACATGGACCTTTGGAACAACGAGATCGTCGGCTACGGCCTATCGTGCCGCAAAGGGGACAGGAGCACATATTTCGAGGGCCTCGAAATGGTCATCGAGAAAAAGAAAAAGGTAGACGGGCTGGATCTGATTCTGCACACCGACCAAGGCTCCGTCTACGCTTCGAAGGGCTTCAATGAGCTCCTTCCCCAATATCATATCACGCATTCGATGTCCCGGGCCGGGACGCCCACGGACAACGGGGCGATGGAGGCCATAAACGGGTGGTCGAAGGTCGAGATGTTCATCGACTTCGACATAGCCCATTGCGGCGACGTGCCGTCGTTCGTCGAGAGGTACGTCGGATTCTTCAACGAGGAGAGGCCGTCGGCCGCATTGGGCTATCTCACGCCAAAGGCCTATAAAGAAAAGGCTGCGAAGGGGGAATCCGTCCCCAAAAAGCCGAGCAAGGTCAAATACGAGAAGAAGCAAAAGATAATCGAGGAGGCCAAAGCCAAAAAGAATTAAACCCAAGTGTCTACAAAACGTTGACTACTGCATTTTGGGCTTCCATTACGTAAATGTTTGCTATACTAATTATAGGAACGGAGGCCGTTCCAAAGACCAGCCTTCGTTGCCTGGAGAAGAGCTGAACCATCAGCCATAATGGTCCGCAATTCGTCCGCAATTCGTCCACATCGGCAATTCAGCAAGGTTCCTAATGGTTCCTTATGAAGGATATGGACAGAAAAGAAAATGAGCCATAATGGGTAGAAAAATTCATCTTGGTTCACCGATTCCAACTTACATTCCTAGGTGCGCTTAAGACTTAGGATCTAATGGTAATCCCGTGCAGGTTCAAGTCCTGCACTCAGCGCCATCGAAATAATTTGCTCCCGTTTCCTAGAAAGGAATCTCGGAGACTTTTATTTTTCTCCGGCTCGGGAAATCTTTGGACGTGAACTTTAAGCCCTATAAGACGGGAATGGTTACCAGGAAGGAGAAATACCCTTGCGGTAGGGGAGATAGCAAAGGAAGAAATCATGTTTATTACCTTTGCCAGCGCGATTGTGGAAAAGAACTTATCGTTTTTGGCGATGAATTATCGAACCACCATTATTCTTGCGGTCCGTCCTCCACGGCTTCGCCTTCCCTTTGTTTCTGTGGGCAAAGCACGACGGCCCCTTTTCGGAATAGGCCTTCTTGAGCCTGTTCACGTATTGTTAGCTGATCCCGAGTTTGGCGGCGGACTGTCTTGTTTTCAGCTTCTCCGAAACCGCAAAGTCTCAAGAAAGAAAACGCTCGCCAAAAGGCTCTTTCAATAAAATCGCGCCACAGTTTAGTGTGGCGCCGATATTATGCCAATTCTGATGCTGATTTATCCTTCACGTGCACTATAGAGTTTTTGTTTTCCTTGTGCTTAGTCGCGGTTTTCGCCGATGTAGAAGATTGCGATGCAGCCCGGGCCGACATGAGCGCCGGTGACGAGGTCGTAGGGATAGACTTCGATGTTGGGAATGCCTGCTGCGTTAAGCTCTTTCTTAAGAGCGAGGGCTTCTTCCTCGGCGACGCAGTGAGTGATGTAGACGGTCTGGTTTTTCGGATCTTTGATCTTGGCCTGAAGGGTTTTGGATAGGTTCTTCAAAGCCATCTTGCGGCCATGGACTTTGGTGACGACCTCAATCTTGGATTCGTTGTTGCCCTTGAGCATGACCTTGATGCGAAGAAGGTTTGCAATCTTAGCGACGGTTTTGGAGATGCGGCCGGTCGCAACGAGGTAAGTAACGTCATCGACGGTGAATTCACTTCTGACTTTGAAGACAAGCTCATCGGCAGCTTTGCAGACTTCTTCAAAGGACTTGCCGGCTTTGACGTTTTCATAGGCGGCAATGGCCTGGAGGCCTTCGCCGAATCCCGCGGTGGCGGAATCGACGACGTGGACGGCTTCTTTGCCAACCTCGCCATTGACTTCGGTGGCGGCTAGAACAGCGGAGTTATAGGTGCCAGAGATGCCTTTGGCCATGGTGAAGCAGATCACCTGATTGCCGGTTTCAACCTCTTTCTTGAAAGCGTCTAGGAAATCGCCGGGGCTGACAAGAGAGGTTCGGACGGAGTCTTTGTTGGATTTGAGGGTGTCAAAGAATTCTTTGCTGAATTCTTTGACGTTAACATCATCGTGATAGAGGTGATAGGTCTTCTCACCAAGAGAGACGTCCATGGACAGAACGTTGATATCAAGGCTCTTGGCCTTGAGAATTTCCGGATAAAGATTGCTTCCGGCGTCGCAATAGACTTTGATGGACATATTTTGTTGCCTTTCTCCCCTAAAAACTTGGGAATACCTTGTTGGCGCGACGATATTCTACCGCATCTAGTATTGGAAACCATATCGACTTGCTTTTTGAGGGAAAAAGGAATGTTTTTTGAATCCATTATCCGTGTTTTTCTTAAAAGAAAACCTGCAGAAATCCGCAGGTTGTATTACTATTTTGAATTAGTCTTCGTAAGTCTTCTTAAGATTGGCTTTTCTATTCTGCGGAAGCAGGTAGAACAGGACAAGGTACGCGATGTAGAGCAAGACGAGGAAGAAATTGCCAATTTGTGGACCGACGTTTCCAAAATAACAGCAAGTGACGACCGCCGGAATGAGAAGAGAATACATCGCAGCGTGCTGGATGCATTTATAGACAAAAGCGTTTTTCTTTGAGAAGAAGACACCAAATCCCATAGCGAAGATCAGGATTTTTAAGGTTAACGCTAAGAACAGGCAGAGATTAATGGGCTTGTCAACGCCTCCCGCCAAAACGTTGTATCCAGAGAATAGAAGAGTTCTACCAAGAGAGCTGTCATACACGCTGTACATCGGCATGAAATAGAAGAGCAAAGTTATGACTAGAAATGAGCAGGAGACAATAAACGGCGAGAGCCTGCCTAAGAGTCTCCTTGCCATTGGCGATTTTGAGGATGCCCCCTTGCCAGCTTTATCGTTGGTGGAAGCGGCTACGACCTGAGTGACCGGCGCCATCTTGGCTCCTTGGAGAATCTCATTGATGCTGACGCCATAGAAGCGAGAAAGCTTCTCAAGCATCTCAACATCGGGAATTGATAATCCCGATTCCCATTTGCTGATCGCCTGCGGGCTGATGCAGAGGATTTCAGCTTCATCCTGCTGCGTCATATTTCTTTCTGCACGTAGAGAGGCTAGAAATGCCCCCATTTTATTTTTATCCATGTTCGTATTCCCTCCTTGGATACGCCAAACACCATTATTTTTCCATGGGCTGCGGCTTAGTCAAAAAACTTGTAGATTAGTGGGCTTCCACTGATAGTTGATATCCATAACGGTGGAAAATAATGGAGAGGTGATTGCATTCTCTGAGATAGCGCGCAATCAACATATTATCCTTTTTCCACTGCTAGTTTGCAAATTTTCGATTGAAAGAAAACCTAATTTGCAAACGGGTGGTGACTTTCGCTACGTGGTATAATCCCCTCGCCCAGCGAAGGATGGGCATCAATGACCCTTCCC
>CADCPN010000011.1 GCA_902803375.1 uncultured Erysipelotrichaceae bacterium
GCCCTCATAGTTCAGCGGCAGAACGGATCCATGGTAAGGATCAGACCTCTTTTCGACTAAGGGTGAGGGCACCAGCAAGAAATTATGGCTCAGGAAAAATCCTGAGCCTTTTGCTTTCTTGGAGATAATTTCGGGTTCGGGGATCTTTTTTCCTGAACCTTTTTTAGATTAGGTATATCTATTACAAACGTATTACGTATATAATACAAACGAAAGGAAAAAACCGAGATGAAAGAAATTAAAGCCAAAGACAGCGTCCTCCAAGTGAGAATGGATTCCTATAAAAGGAAGCAGGCAGAAGAACTCTTCGCCAATCTAGGCACCACCCTCCCTGAGGCCGTAAGGATATTCATCTATGCCTCGATAGCGGCAAAAGGCTTTCCTTTTGAACTCCGTCAGTCGATATTCCCCTCCGGACCGATAGGGAAGGGAAACGATTATGCCGATCCTTCTAAGGCGAAAGAAGAAGCGGCTTACTTCAAAGCGATGCTCGCCGAACTTAAATAAAAAGGAAGTGAAACAATGACAGTTCTAGACTCTACCGCAATCCTCCGTTACCTTCTTGCCGACGATAAGGAAGAAGCTGAGAAGATTGATTCCCTCATCAAAGATGGCGCCTGCACCAATGACGTGGCCTTGCTTAAGGCTTCCGGCGCCCTTGAGACCGTCTATAAGGTCCCGAGAAAAGAGATCGCCAATATGTTCGTCGATCTCCTAAGCGCTGTCCGCATTGAAGACGTCGTCGTCCATATGGAGACCTTCCGCCTATTTGCCACCACAGAGCTCTCCTATGAGCAGTGCTTGCTCTATGCCTATAAAGAGCTAGGCAACATTGGAGACATCTATTCTAGTGATAAAAAGACGATGGATGCCCTTACTGACGATAGGCTCGCCATCCTCCCGAAAAAGAATTAAGCCGCCCCTAGATAAATCCGCTAAAATACCAAGCATGAAATCCCCCAACGAAATATTAAATATTCGCATGCTTTCCGCCGCCACCAGCGTTGATGGCCAAGGAGTTGGCAGCGCCTACCTCGAGCAGGTCGCTCTCGTTCGCGAACAGAAGGACCTCTTCGACGTTAAGATCAACAAGGAGAAAGGGCCGCGTCCGGACATCGTTCACGTTCATACGGTCAATCCCTCCTTTAAGAGAAAGATGAACAACAAGGTGGTCTCCGTCATCTATGTTCATTTTATCCCAACCACCCTTGATGGCTCGATTCGTCTTCCGAAACTTGCTTTCAAGATCTTTAAAAAATACGTTATCTCCACATATAGAAAAGCGGATGAAATCGTCGTTGTTAACCCTGTGTTCAAAAAGCCGCTCGTTGAGCTAGGCTGCAACCCGGATAATATCACCTATATCCCAAATTACGTCTCCAAAGACCAATTCCATAAGATCTCGGAGGAAGAGCGCAACGCCCTCCGCGACAAATATGGCATCCCCCATGATAAGTTCGTCGTTTTGGGATGCGGCCAGGTTCAGACTAGAAAAGGCGTGCTCGACTACGTGGAATGCGCCAAGAAAAACCCCGATATCCAGTTTGTTTGGGCCGGTGGCTTCAGTTTTGGCGCCATTACCGATGGATATGAGGAGTTGAAGAAGATCATGGCTAACCCGCCGGAGAACGTGAAGTTCATCGGCATCGTCCCGCGCGCGGAGATGAATGGCATCTTCAACATGGCCGACACCTTGTTCATGCCTAGCTTCTCTGAGCTTATGCCGATGTCGATTCTCGAAGCGGTCAATAGCTCTAAGCCAATCATCCTCCGTGACCTAGATATCTACCCCGACATCTTCTTCGATGACTACGCCAAAGCCGCCGACGTCGAAGGATGGAGCAAGATCATCAGGAAACTCGCTAGCGACAAAGCCTACTATGCCGAGTACGCCGAAAAGGCAGATAAGATTGCCTCTTTCTACTCGAAGGAACATGTCGGCGCCTTATGGCGCGAATACTATCCGCGCGTATACGCGAAGTGGGCGCCTAAGAAAAAATTGAAGTAATGTGGGAACTTTTTATAATAGTTAAACTCCTAGGTGCACGTAAGGGATGAAGGGACCCCTTCCTTCCAAGGTTGGTATAATGTGGCTGCTGTCCTGAAAGGAGGCAGC
>CADCPN010000012.1 GCA_902803375.1 uncultured Erysipelotrichaceae bacterium
CTAAGTCTGCCTGGTCCGGCAGCGGGCATATTATAAATCAACGGCGGGGACTATTCAAAAAGCCCGCATGTGCACTTTTTGCCTTTATTATTTTTAATGACGTTCCTTTATAATGAAGCCGAGGTAACACATATGGATAATGTTGACGAAAAGTACGATAGAACCTTAGAAAAAGGTCGTAAAACCGCGAAACACCGCCACCTAAAGAACTTCCTTTTCTGGCTGTTCGGCTTCTTCTCCTGCATCGTGAGTGTCGGCACAGCCGGCGTCATCGCCGTTACGGTTTTGCCGGTTGGCACTTATCTTCCCGGCTCTCAAAATGCGGTAGGAAGCGACGTTACCGATGATACCTTGCTAAGCATCATCAAAAACTACAAAGACTACAAAGTCGGCGATTTCCCAATCCTTGCCGAAACCGTCAATAAGGCCATCCAGGAAGGCGGCTTAGGCGACTATGTCGAAGTCGACGTCGACGCCCTAAACAAGATCTCCCTTGGCGATTCCAACATCGGCGACTCCATCAAGGCATGCCTGAAGATCGTCGCCAGCGTTTCCTCTTTGAACCTGGATCTGGGTGGAATAGAGAGCCTCGATGTCTTCACCACCGCTTCCGAAGTCAGCGGCGAAGTCGATCCAACCGCCAGCGATTTCAACGCCAAGCTCTACTATTACAAGACAAGTAGCGGCAAATACGAACGCGCCTATAACGATGACAAGACCCGCGTTGCCCCTGAGGGCGCAGAGCTTTACTACCCGCCGCTAGGCAGCATCCCAGTGCTTGAGGCTTTCTCCATCATCGATGTCCGCCTTGGACAGGCCAAAGCCACCAACCTCCTTGGTGTTTTCACCACCCTTGATGACGATGGCCTCCTCACCAAAGTCCTCGGCGACAAGACCGTTAAGGAGCTTGGTTCCATTAGCGCCAATGAGATTCTCCTTAAAGACGTTCTCACTCCGGGTCCTGGCAACCAGATAATCTACGACATCCTTCTTAAGGCCGTCGTCATCGCCGATGGAGAAGAGCCAAGAACCATCGAAACCCTTACCGTTGGCGATCTCTCCAACGTCAACATCGATGAGGTTCCGCTCACTACCGTCGTTAGTATCTCCGATGACAATAGAGGCATGTTCCAGGCCATTGCCGATGCGGTTGGCAAAGCCAATCCTGAAGACGTCATCATCGGCGACATCTCCAAAGCCGACATGGATGAGGTTAACCTCAATTCCTTCATCAAGGAATCCGATAACGCCGATCTCTATAAGGTCCTAAGAAGCGCGACCAGCAAAGGCGAGGGTGAAGATGTCCACCTTGGCGATTTGAAGTCCAGTTCCTTCTCCATCAAGAACATCAAGCTCTCCGATGTCATGACCCCAAGCGACTCCAAAGTCAAAAACATGCTCGTCCAAGCCACGGGTGCCTCCTCTTATGAGGCCATCACCATCAACATGCTTGAAAGCATGAACCTCTCCAACGTCACTCTCGACGCCATCTTGGATTCTCCAAGCGACACTTTGAAGAACATCATCTCCGAAGCCGCTAACTTATCTGGGCGGTGGGAATCCGTCACCGTCGGCAGCCTCTCCAGCTTCAACGTCAATCTTATCCACCTCAACACCGTCTTGCCCGAAGGCAGCGATACCCTTTATAGCATCCTTTCTGACGCCACGGGCAAAGATAGGAGTAAGGTCACGATCGCCGACCTCTCCGGCAGCAACTTCAACATTGAGAACATCAAACTTGCTACCTTCTTTGGCGACCCCGATTCCGAGTCTAACCCAATCCTAAAGGCTATCCTCAAAAAGGATGGCGTCACGGTTAAAACCCTTGGCTCCACCATCTCCGATCTCTCCGCCTATGAGATCTTTGGCGAGAACTGCTTCACCCATACTCTCCCCCTCAAAGGCCCGAAGGATAAATACCAAGCCGTCGAGGGCAAGCCGGGCGAATATCGATATAGCACCACCGTCTCCGACGCGGATGCCTTCTACATCAACCCCGACTCTAACTTCTGGGTCCTCTATTCCTATGAGGTCACCGAAAAGGAAGCCACCACCGGCAGAGGCAACTATTACAAGCCATCCAAGACGACGTTTGGCAGCCTTACCGCGACCGATGACTCCAGCAGCGATTCCACCAGCGCCTTCACCAACGCGACTCTGTATCAGCTAATCGCGGCCGGCATCATCGACGATAACGGCTATAGCAACGCTTTAAAGAGCAAGAGCATCAAGGAGATCTTGGATCTCGCCGCTGCCTTGCCTTAATCCAAAAGCTCTTTGCCTTCGCCATTCAGATAAGCAAGCGTTGCCGCAGAGGCGATGGAGCAGATAAGTTCCTGGTCCTTCTTGGTATAAAGCTTAATGCCCTCGACGAAGAGATGGCGATTGATTTCCGATTCGGCGATGCGAATCTTGGCAACAACCTTAAACGGGGCCTTCTTCTCAGCGATCCAGGCCTCGTTTTCTTTTGTCAGAATCTCATAGGACGTGGCATTGGATTCCAGCAAATACCTACCGCCATAAACGCGGCGGACATTAACCAATAAAATGTTTTCCTTCCCCAAAACGGAAGCTGAGCCATTATTCGATTTGGTGATCGAATAGAGTGGGCTAAAGGAGATGGAGTTGGCAGTCACGATGCACTTGCGGAAATTCGATTCAAGTTGGTTGGAAACAAGGATATAGGAAGAAAGCTTCTTATCGAAGCAGTTACTGAAGAACACGTAATGCTCTCCCTCGCTGATTTGCGGGTCTAGCGGGGCAGAGGCGACGTGGCTAAGGGCTTTCCACATCTTATCCTTAAGGGCAGCGTTAACCTTTTTTACATTGCTATTGACCAAATAGATGGCCTCGGCAACGGATAACCCAGAAAGGGTCGTGCGGCAATTGGCAAAGGATGCGGTGGCGACGTCCAAAAAATGTTCCCTGTTCAAGGAGCGTTCTTCTTCCACATAGCCTGCGGTAGCCAAAGCCGAGGTGAGGGAGAGGAGGTAGTTTTTGGAAACGAAACTAAAAAACATAATCTTCCAGGCGCATCATACCATGCGCGTGGATGCCTCTAGGGGAGGCTAGACCGAGGTTTCACTGTTCGTTCATCGTGTTTAACACGAAATTAACGAAAGGATAACGAACCTTTGATAGATAAAAGAAAATCGGCACAATGGCCGATTTTCTTACTTGCTCTTCTCAATAGTCTCGACAAGGAGCTTTTCCAAGGCTTCGGGATCCTTGCCGTGATGCTCGCAAGCATCATAGAAGGAGATCTGTTTGGCTTTGGTTGCGCGGATGCGGGGATCTGCGAGGTGAAGGAATCCTTCTCCCACCATCGCATCGATGAGTTCCGGATACTTCTCAAGGGTATCGCCGACTTTGTCATTAAGGTTGAAATATGGGTTCATGGTTCTCTCCTGAATTGGTGAGGCAATCATAAAGAAAGGCATCGCGTTAAGCAAAGGATATGCTCAAAAAGAAATACCGTTTCCCAACAAACAGCTGGAAACGGTATTCATTTTTGCGTGGATTTACTTAGCTTCCGTATCGTAGATAAGCATCTTGCCATAGGTCTCTTCGTAGCACTTCTTCCAGGCTTCGTAGTTCTCCTGCATCATGCGTTTGCTGTCTGCAGAGGGATTCTCGTTGTCGTCAGGATAGATGGGCTTCATGACGTGAATGGTGTAGTAAGGAATTGGGAAGCCGTCCTCACCGATTTCATCTAAGTCTTCCCAAGTGATGAATATCGGTACTACCGGGACGCGAGATTTGGCTGCGAATGCATAGGCGCCTCTTTTTAAAGGCTTAGGTTTGCGGTACATCCACCACAAAGATTCCTCTGGGTAGATAAGGACAAAATTGCCTTTGCTTAGCTGATAGTCAACGCCTTCGAAGAATTCCTTCATCGTGGACATGTTACTGGAGAGGGGGAGCGTGTTGCAGTTCCTCATCAAATAGCCATAGAAGCCAGGGAAGGAAGTGTAATTGCCTTCGCGGATGATGCGGAAGAGCTTGCGCTTCTTGGAGGAAGAGCTCTTTTCATAGGCAATCTGCGTCAAAAAGGAATCCATCGGGGAAAAATGGTTGCAGGTGATTACGGCGCCGGAATCCAGGTTATCTAGATTTTCCACGCCGACGACTTCTTTCACGCGCAAACTTCCTGCGGCGACGATTCTATTGAGGAACTTCCTTGCTTTGGAGAAGGCAAATTTAGACATGAGCCTGCTCTTTAGCTTCTTCTGCTTGTAGTCGACCGTTCCCGGGAGGATCTCAATGGTCGGGGGATCATCTTCGACATCACGGTCAAAGATGCCCTGCTTCTCCAAAGCAAGGTATTTCTCTATCGCCTCAACGCGGGAGCGATCTTTCGGGGCGCTCATTTGCAAGCCCTCTCTTCCATCAATTTCGAATAAACCTCATAGATATCATCGAACTGGTGATAACGGAAAACCTTATGAACCAGCTCAATGTTGTCTTGCTTGATGTTGCTGGTGTGCGGATAAGGCAGCCAGAAAAGACGCTTGGAGAAATGGCGAACGACGGTGCTCTTATGGAGGAACTTCTGATCGTTAAACTTCTGCGGGAGCATCTTCTTCTTGCTGGTGGAGCGGATGATGGCGCTTTGATCAGCGAACACCAACTTCTTTTTCCTTAGCCAATCCCTACCCTTAGAGAACAAGCCAGTCTCGCGGCACTTCTTCATATTGAAGAGGATTACGCCGGCGTTGAGGTAATTCGGGTTAATGAGGTATTTGCCATAATGGTCACGGGCCCCGGCATACTCAACTTCAGACACGTCGATGTCGTAAAGCAGATGCACGTCCCTGTTAAACATGATGTCGGCATCGAGATATAGGATCTTATCCGGGATGCCAGGAACCAGATCAGCCAATAGGCGGAGAAGGGTATAAGGGGAGCAATATGCGCTTTCGTTAGGGCAATGGCCAAGCTCCTTCTCATAAAGGTCAGTGACATCGATCCCGGTCACGGAAGAGGAGGCGTTATAGCCTTTGGCAACCTTATCGAGGAAGGAGATTTCCTCCTCGCTGATCGCGGTATAAGAGGGCTTGTTGCGGGTGAGGTTCATCGTGAAGAAATAAAAATGATACTCATCGTGCTTCTTCTCTTCACGAAGGAAGATGGAAAGCATGGAGGTCAAAAATTGGGGGAAGACTTTGCCGTTTCCACAATATAGGACATTAACCATTTATTTCCCTTCCTTCTTCTTTTTGTAACGAATCTTCTCAAAGTTGCTTTCGTAGCTTCTTTCCACCATCGCGGCGTAGACCTGATCCCTGAGGTTCTTTTTACTCTGCGCTAGATCTAGGCCATCTTTAGGATAAAATGGGCCATCGATATAGGTGACGATGTCGACCTTCTTGGATTTGCCGCGTCTACGGTAAGTGTTCGTGAAGCAAAAGGTCGGAGCCTCGTATCGAACCGGATACGAGAAAGACGCATCCACGAATGGTCTAATGTGGGTGTAATAAGGCCAGATGTGAGCCTCTGGGTAGATGACGATGGCCTGCTTCCCCTGGACGCGTTTATTGATGGCGTCGTTGAAGTTCTTGCTGGCGCCGACATCTCCTGGAAGAGGCAAGGCACCCACGTAGCGAATCATATGGCCGAGACCTTTGATGGAGACGTTATTGGGGTGAACGATGACGTTGATATTCCTAGGCGAAAGGATGAAGGCGGGCATCAAGGCATCGCCGATATCCTGGGTGTGATTGCCATAGATGAAAATGGCATCGTGCTTAAAAGGCTTAAGCTTGCGCTTTCCAGCAATCTTATGATGGAACTTCAGCTTAAGGTAGAGCCAGGCAACGGGCTTGCCGATTACTCTGTAATAGAGGAAATGCAAAAACTTTCCCCAGGGGTCATCATGGAGATATCGATAGTCCTTATCGATGCTGATTGGTTCAATCTGCGTAGGCGAAAATTCATCGTTGAGCAGATCGGTGTAATAAATTGTTTCAGGCAAGGCGGATTTCTTAGGCATATCGTCCAATAGATTAAGCCTTTAATGGGCAAGCCTGCATGAAAATCGAATCGAGAATCTCGCCAAACTCTTCTTCGAAGGTGCGCTTGGTCTTTTTCTTCTTGGCAAGGCGAAGGAAATTATGGTCGCTCTTGATCTCGGATTCGCAGAGGGCGAAAACGCTCTCTCCGATGGCACGGGAAGCTTCTAACTGCTCATTGGTAACGGCAGCGAATTTGCTCTTGATCTCCATATAGAAAGGAGAGGCGCTGGCATATTTCCAGAAAATATTGGAATAGACGCAGGTCACATCGGCCCACGGCTTAGCGGCGAAGGCATAATGGATGATGCCACGGTTGTTCTTGTTGATTCCATCGTAGGGCTGGGTGGTCTCCATGTTCCAACGGCGATGGACATAACGGACTCTGTCCTTGCAGATGAGGTTTAGGTAATCCTGGTCCTGGGCGACCTTGCATTCGACGAAATGGGAAAGGCCAACGAACTGGCCAAGAACATCCTCTTCCCTCCAGAGTTTAGAATTGATGAGCATGACGCCAGCGTTGAAATAGCGATGACGGTTAACGCCAAGGAACTTCTCCGCATATCTGCCAGCAGGATCTTTAGCGGCCATGACGGCCTCCGGAACGGCAGCGACTAACTTATCGCCAAGCTGGATGTCGTAAAGTTTCGCAATATCGGCGACGACGCAGGTGTCGGCATCGATATAAAGGGCCTTATCGATCTTTGGGAAGTCTCTGGCGATGACAAAGCGATAATAGGTTGAGGCGCTGTAGTAATCGCGGACAGGAAGATGGGAGACGATGCCGGCGACGCTGTCGGTGACATCATTGAACTCAATGCTGACGTTCTTAATCGCCATCGAGGCGATCTTCTCCTGGGTCTCCCTCTTAATATCGGCGTGGAGAATATGAAGCGCGTATTCGCGAGCGGGATTCACATTCGCGATTAAAGAATGAATCGCAACCGCGAGGTATGGGGTGAATCTTTCATCGGCGCCAAAGAAAACTTGGACGGTGCTTTTTGCGTTATTCTGGTTAGCCATGTGGAAGCCTCCTGCCCAATGGGCTCAGCGAATATTACTTCAGTTATTTTTTTCTGAACACAAAAAACATCTAGTTTTCTTAACCAGATACCTTCTCCCGTCAAATTAGAATATTTTCCCATATCTATTAGAAATAGGGATATCCGATGGCATCTTTCTTATTTAACTCTAATGAGCGATAATTGCGTCGTGGAAAAGGAACCATTGAGATTAACGGTCGCGCATAATTTATCTGCGCTACGAAAGCTGAAAGGCATTACGCAAAGCGAATTAGCCGCTGCTTTTGATTACACCGATAAGTCCATTTCCAAGTGGGAGCACGGGGAAACTTTACCAGATATCGAAACCCTCGTTCAGCTTGCGGCCTTCTATTCCGTAGACATGAATTACCTCGTCACTCAGCACGAAAATAGCGAGAAGGAAGGCACAGGTAAGCAGCCATTCAAAGTTAACAAGATTGTTGTTAGCATCCTAAGCATCTCTATCCTTTGGATCCTTGCGATCACTGCCTATATTGAGATTGAGCTTCTTCTCCACATCCAATTTTGGATGGTGTTTGTTTGGGCTACCGCAATCAGCTTCATAATGGGCTTCGGCTGGACCCTTATTTGGAAAACAAAGACCTTCCGTCTTCCGATCTCCATCGGAATGGTCTGGACCCTAACCACCGCCATATATCTCCAATGCGGCGTCTCCATGGCGGACGGAATCGGCTGGAACCTGTGGATGCTATTCGTCCTTGGCGTCCCCCTAACCGCTATCTCCATCCTTTGGAACCACATCAAAAGCTAAAAGAAAACCGCAGCTGCCTGCGGTTTTTCCTTTAATTACCAATCGATTTTGACTTTGACGACGATCTTTTCGACCTGTTCGTCGTTGACCTTAATGCATGGCTTATGCAGGTCTTCCGGGAAGACTAGAGCGAACATGCCCGGCCTAAGATGGATGATGCCATCGAGCTCGCCATCATAGAAGACGACGTCTTTGACGGGGTCATATACCGTAGTGGTCGGGAGGTTTTTGGAGAGATCGGCATAGCCGAAGTCTTCCTTGCCTTTCAAAACAAGCTGAATATCGCACCACTCCTTATGGCCTTCGGTCCTGGCAATGGCAAATTCCTTAGCAACATAGGAGTTGCGGTTAACCTTGACGCCCTCGCTGACGATAACCTTGCCAACGGGGAGATTGAGAAGGCCTTCGATTCCTTCTTTCTGCAAATAAGCAAAGGCATCCTGAAGGTTCTTAGAATAAGCGAAGTCGGATGCTTTGACATTAGAAATCATTCCAGTGATCATTTTCTTGTATACCTCTATAAGCCTAGTCTACTCCCCTGCATTTTCCACTTCATCGTTTTTCAAGCACAAAAAGCACCACGGTTAAGCGGTGCCAATAAATCAATGAAGGTTCTTGCCGTTTTCGCGTGCGAGGCGGAACTGGACTGCTTTTCTAAGGTACTCTAGGTAATCCTCATCATCGGCCATGGTCTTGCCATCGGAATCGCTTAGCTTAGCGACGGGCTTGCCGTTGACTCTCTGAAGTTTAATGACAATGTTGAGGGGTTCTTTGTCGGTGTCGTTGCTAACGAAGGTGCCAATGCCAAAGGCCACACGGGTCTTGTCTTTGAAGTAATCAAATAGTTTCTGAGCACGGTCGAAGTCAAGGGAATCGCTGAAGAGGAGGGTTTTCGTCTTCGGGTCGACGCCATATTTCTTATAGTGATTTATGATCTTCTTGCCCCAGATGTACGGATCGCCGGAATCGTGACGGACGCCGGAATAGTTATTAACCATGGAGCGGTCGAAGTCACGAAGGAAGAGGTCGGTGGTGATCGTGTCGGTGAGGGCGGTTCCGTTATCGCCGCGGTACTCGTCATACCACTCCTGCATCGCGTAATGGTTGGTATACGCCAGCGGGATGGAATCGATGCCCTGATACATCTGAACGAACTCATGGGCGTAGGTTCCGATCGGGGTTAAGCCATACTTATAGGCAAGATAGACGTTGCTGGTGCCGACGAGGTTCTTGGTCTCTTCGGAGAAGCGGCGAACGACTTCATCCTGCCATTCCCTGGATAGTCTGCGTCGGCAACCGAATTCGGCGAACTTGAAGGTGTATTTGCCAGAGTTGAAATCCTCGATCTTCTGGTTGAGTCTCTTCTCGGCTTCTACGCGGAGCTCCGCATAGTCGTACTTCATGCGGAAATAGACTTCATTAACGATCTCAAGGAGATAAATTTCGAACTGCATTGCGGAGAATAGCGGGCCATCGACGTGGATGGTGAGTTCTCCCTCCTTGCTTAACGAAGTGGTTACGTAATCGCGGATCGGATGCCAAAGGCGCAAGAATTCCACGTAATCCGGCTTGATGAAGCGGATGGAACGGAGATAGTCCAATTCATCTTTATGGAAATAAAGGGTGCAGAGATTATCGATCTGCTCATTGATCTCAACGAGCATCTCTGGCGTGAAGATCACGTGCGGGTTGCGGCACTTGAAGTGATATTCGCCCATGAGCTCAGGATGTTTATGGAACATGACCTGGTCCATGTTGAATTTGTATAAATCGGTATCGAGAAGGCTTTCGATAATTGGTTCGAGTTTCATTTAGTTCCCCTTTTTATAGGAAGGCATCGGCAGAAGCTTATGGAGGTTAATTGCATGCATGTGGTCGATTTTTGCCTTGATGGCGGCATCTTCGCAGATGCCGGTGCGGATGTATTTATCCAAGACTTCATAGGTGAAGCCAAGTTTTTCTTCATCAGATTTTCCGGACATGCCATCTTCCGGAATCTTCTCGACAAACTTAGCGGGAAGCCCAAGTTCTCTGCCCAGTTCTCTGACTTCGGTTTTGGTATAGGAGTTAATCGGGGAGAAATCACCGGCGGCATCGCCGAACTTAGTGCTGTAGCCAACCCAGTCCTCTGAAAGGTTGCAGGTATTGGCAACGCGGCCACCGACGATGGCGGAGACGCCATAAAGGGTGGCCATGCGGATGCGGGCAGGAGTATTGGTCTTATAGGCATCATAGGAATTCGGGTCGACTCCCATTTGATCGCCGATGATTTTACGAAGGGCATCAACCGGCTCTTCGATATTGATTTCGTAGTGGCGGATGCCGAGGAAATCAACGAGGTCATGGCTGTAGTCGATGTCATGCTGCTGTCCTTTCGGCATCAGGACGCCGATGACGTTCTCTTTGCCCAAGGCCTTAACAAGCAATGCCGCAACGACGGAGGAATCGGTTCCGCCGGAGACGCCAACGACGGCTTTGCAGCCTTTGCCATTCTTCTCAAAGTACTCTTTTATCCACGAAACAATCTTATCCGTCTCTTTCATAATTGACTCCTGATGCTTAAGCATCATCGGATTATAGGACGGAAGGCGAAAGAAAAAAAGAAAGCCATTTATAAAAGGGCTTTCCTAAAGAAATTTTTCTTAGGGCCGTAATCTAAAAACGATGACATGCCCCTCATTAATTTTCTTCGCGACGGGTTTGGTTTCGCCTGGATACCCCCTGATGACATGGCCAAAGGCTTCGTATTCTTCGAGATTTAATCCGCTATCCTTGAGCAAAACCTGCCCTTCAGCGATTCAAGCTCTTCAAACACGAGATCGACTCGTATTTTGAAGGCACATTAAGCCCATGCAACCGCAAGTCGAGTCTAAGCAATGACTCGATGGTCAAAAAAGAATAGAATTCTTTGTATGTTGATTGATTTTAAAAGAGAAATGCGAGTCGAAGACATCGTGATGAAGGAAAGGGTTGCCGTCTTCCTTTTCGGCTCAGCGACCTGCGGACCCTGCGTGTCCGTGAAGAAGAAGCTGCAGCTTTATTCAAAGGAGCATAAAGACGTGCCAATCTATTATGTTTCCACAGATAAGTTCCAAAGGATGGCTGCCCAGATGGACATCTTCTCCATTCCCACGATTCTTGTCTATGTCGAAGGGAAGCTTCTCGTCCGCGAATCGCAGATATTCTCCCTTACGGAGATCCTTGAGAAGGTCGATCAATACCTTTAATGAGCGGAAGCGAGAAAAAACTCGATTGCCTATGGCGTTTGCCCTATTCCTTCCTTAATGGAAGGTCTAGAATTCCCACGTTATAAAAAGGATTACATTATGGATATAAACAAAAACGGAAGAAGCGACTTCCTCGACTTCATCGATGCATTAGACGATAACCCACCGCTGTATAACCTCTTGGGCTTCACCATCTTCGATGTTTTCCACATCGTGTTCGGCATTGTCTTCATCGTGATCGCCGCCATCCACCGCGAAGGTGAGTGGCAAGTCGAAATCGCGATGGAAGCCGTCGCCCTCATCTTCGCCGTCTTGCTCATCGGCTTTGTCGATGGCTTAGCGGAAAAGAGCGCTTGGTGCGATGAAAGAAACAGAAACTTCACCTATGCCTGGCTTATTTGCTCTGCTTCCTTGCTCACCCCGCTCTCCATCGAAGCGCCGCGTTTGCTCTCCGAAGAGATCAACGGCACCGCGGTCTTCCTTTTAACGGAAGACCTCCTCGTGCTTCTTGCCTTCGCCTGCTTCTTTTCCACTCTTTGGATGAAAAAGCATACCCGTATCTGGGCATCTATCATGTATGTCGGCATCTTCTTGATCTTGGCAAGCGTCGTCTTCGCCATCATCACCGCCGCAACCACCGAATCAGGCTTAACAATGGTCCTCGAGATCATTGCCGCCTTCGCGCCCGTCTTCCCGGTCGCCACCTCGATCATCTCCTTCCTCCATCCGAAGTGCGATATCGAACCCCACAAGCATCCATAAGCGAACAAATCGAAAGCAACCCATTTTGGCCGTTTTCGTTTCTCCTCTCACTTCTGGCAATGAGGGGGCGATATCCTTTTTTCCACATCGAAGAATTCAGCAATTCGATAAAACTATTCATAGTTCATTCACTTCCTTTTTCACGCGCGTGTGAACATTGGTATAATCCTTCACGGTCAAAGGAGACTAAACATGAAAAAACCAGTTCTATTAGTCATCATGGACGGCGTCGGATTCTCCAAAACGGGTCTTGGCGATGCTGTCTCTCTTGCTAACACCCCCACCCTCGATGCGATGCTCAAAAATTATCCGAACACCCGCTTGAAAGCTCACGGCCCGGCCGTCGGTCTTCCCAGCGATGACGATATGGGCAACTCCGAGGTTGGGCATAATGCCCTCGGCTGCGGCCAGATCTATTCCCAGGGAGCCAAGCTCGTCAACGAATCCATCAGCTCCGGAAAGATGTTCGAGTCCGAAGCTTGGAAGGAAGAGATCGAAAACGTTAAGAAAAACAACTCTACCCTTCACTTCCTCGGGCTTCTTAGCGACGGCAACGTCCACTCCAACATCAAGCACCTCTTTGCGATGATCAAAGAAGCGAAGAAGGAAGGCGTTGCCAAAGTCAGAGTCCACATCCTTCTCGACGGCCGTGACGTTCCCGCCACCTCCGCCCTCATCTATGTCGACGAACTCGAGAATTTGATGAACGAAATCCGCGACGCGAACTTCGATATCAAAATCGCTTCCGGCGGCGGACGCATGAAAATCACCATGGACCGTTACCAGGCCAACTGGGGAATGGTCGAAGAAGGCTGGCATACCCACGTCCTCGGCGATGCCAAACAGTTTTCTTCCGCCAGGGAAGCCATTGAAACCTACCGTAAGCAGTTCGGCGTCATCGACCAGGATCTTCCGGCCTTTGTCGTTGCTGAAAACGGGCAGCCGGTCGGCAAGATTGTCGATAACGATTCCGTCATCCTCTTCAATTTCCGTGGCGACCGCGCCATCGAAATCTCCATGGCATTCGATATGGCCGACTTCAACAAATTCGACCGTGTCGTCTACCCCAAAGTCTGCTACGCTGGACTTCTCCAGTATGATGGCGATCTCAAGCTTCCGAAGAGATTCTTGGTCAACCCGCCGGAGATCCGTCACACCCTCACCGAACTCATGATTGAGCATGGCGTCAACGAATATGCCATCTCCGAAACCCAGAAATACGGCCACGTCACCTACTTCTGGAACGGCAATAGGTCCGGTAAGTTCTCCGAAGAACTCGAGACCTACAAGGAAATCCCGTCTGACAACGTACCGTTTGATCAGCGTCCTTGGATGAAGTCCGCTGAGATTACCGATGAGCTCTTGAAGCAGCTCGCTTCCAAGAAGTATCAGTTCCTCCGCGTCAACTTCCCCAACGGCGACATGGTTGGCCACACCGGCAACCTCGATGCCACCATCTGCGCCATGGAAGCTCTTGACCTTGCTCTTGCCCGTCTCAAGAAGGCCTGCAAAGAACTCGGCTACATCATGATTGTCACCGCAGACCACGGCAACGCCGATGAGATGCTCGAAAGGAACAAGAAGGGTGAGATCCAGGTCCGTACCGCTCACTCCCTCAACCCGGTTCCGTTCATCATCGTTGATGACGACAACACCTACGAGATCGCTGAAGGCAACTTCGGCCTCGCCAACGTTGCTCCGACCATCGCAAAGATCTTTGGCTTCAAGGCTCCGGAATGCTGGGAAAAGCCCATCATCAAGTAATCGAAACTTATGAAACCCAAGCCGCTCGAAAGGGCGGCTTTTTGCGTGACAAATCGGCCTAAGGACCCCACAGGCCGATTCGTTATCCTTATTTAACCAAATATGCGTAGATAAGCTTCAACGCGTTCTTAATGCCGCGGATGGGAGTTCTCTATGTGCCATGGGACACAGAGACGCCGGTGCTGATAAACGCCTTTGACACCCAGAAGAGCTCTAGAGGCAGTGCCGATACCGGAACCACATAAAGGGAGGATGCCCACCGTAAGGCTGAGATTTAGCCCTTTGGCCACATGGATAAGCCTGGTGGTCAATTCGTAATCATACGGGCATCCAGAGTCCTTCGTGCAGATGGATACGTCCTCTTCATTGCCTGCCAAACCCACGTCAACGGAGTCCTTATGTCTAGAACAAATCTTCGCCGTTTAACAGATTCGGCGTTTGATATCGATTAATTCGATGTGGGCGGCGTTGGCGATCCGCTTGAATTTCATGAAGGTCGTCTTTTCGATTTCCCGATTCGGCTTGTCGTAGTTATAGTCGGTATAGAAGGTATAGGA
>CADCPN010000013.1 GCA_902803375.1 uncultured Erysipelotrichaceae bacterium
CTAAGTCTGCCTGGTCCGGCAGCGGAAATATTATAAATCAACGGCGGGGACTATTCAAAAAGCCCGCATGTGCACTTTTTGCCTTTTAAGATAAAAGGAGTACTTACAAAGGAAGCGATGGCAATCGACCCCCGTCGGATGCCGTTTGATAATATCCGAGCCAGATAATCCGGGGTTGTCGCGGCAGCCGGTGAAGTGATTGTCTGGCGACTCCTTTGGGCGACTGCCGCCCGAACTCCCCCCAAAAAAGGGAAATTAAGCGTCAAAGAACCATCGGGATATCGCTTGAAATGGAATTAAAATTCGATAAGAAAGAGCTTTTAGAATATCTCGTTAGCTTTATCCTTTGACCCGTATGCGGGTGGTTTTTGTTTGGCCCTAATTCCATATTATTTGTTCCTATCCCGAGTCGGATTGCCCTTTTTGCCAAGATGTCCAAGACGAAATGGGGCTTAAAGAAAAATGCATTGAATCCGACGAGGCTTCCTTTGAAGAATGCAAAAAGACGGGTCAATTGTCTTTATGTCGTTGCCAGGCCTTTTTGCTGAAACCCAAGACGGTATTAAAAAAAGCCAGGGGACAGCACTAGGTTATAGCAGGGGATTCACAAGAAATATTATCGTTTAACCCCGTTTCGCGCATTGACTTCATGGCGGGGAAGGGCAATGCTTTTTGTTGCCTTTTCCAATATGAAAAACAATAAGAGGAAAATCAATAAGGACATCATCCCTGAGGGCTTTACTCTCGCTCTCGCCTGCGTCGACATGCTGCCAGTGCTATTTTTTGGTATCGCCGGCCTCGTCTTGGCCTTTATGCTGCAAAGCTACCTATTCGGTTTCTTTGCCACGACTATCTTTGTCTCAGGAGCCTTAAAGGTCCTTTGGAAAGTGTTGGTGGTCATCCGCAAAGAAAACGTCTGGCCTTTGCTTTTGCAGATGCGCATCGCTTTGCCTTTAGGCTTCCTTGGCATGATCGTCTATCTCATCGTTAAGGCATGCACGTCTGATCTAACTCCATTTTGGAATAGCTTCGTTAACCCCGTGACTTTGACTTTGCTCTCGCTTTCTGCTACCGGCATGGCCTTGATGATCACGTTTGCCCTTACCCTTAACCCCGCCGATAAGAAATCCAATTGGATTGAGCAAATCACCAATTCTGCCGCCCAATTCCTATTCATGCTCGCCATTATCTTCGCTTGCGCCTATTAAACTGCTATCCTTCAAAAGAGGGAAAAACCTATGATCAAAACGCTCGTCTACGACGTTGGAAACGTCTTAACCTACTGGAAGACTAGGGCCATCTGCTCTTCTATCTTTGATAACGAAGAGGATGCGGAGATTTGCTATCAGCAAGGCTTTTGCTCCCCTTTATGGTATATCGGAGATAGCGGCGCCTCGACAATGGAAGGCCTCGCCAAGATGATGGGCGAAGGCAAAGACGAAAAGACGAAGGCCATTATCAAAAAAGGATTGACCACCTATCAGCTTCACCTTATCCCCAACGCCAAGGCCATTGCGTTTTTGAAGGCGAAGCACCGCGAGGGCTTCCCTACTTATCTATTGTCTAACTATTCCGAGATGTTCCCCGTCTCGATGCATACTTTGGGCGTGGACTTGGAAAAAGACGTAGATGGCTATGTCTATTCCCATAAGGAAAAGGTCTGCAAACCCGATTTGAAGATCTACCTTATCTTGGCAGAACGCTATCACCTTGACTTGTCTACCTGCCTATTTATCGATGATAGGCAAGAGAACCTAGACGGTGCGAAAAAGGCAGGATTCGGCTATACCTTCCTATTCGAGGATAACCTCGAGCAGCTTGCCGAATTCATCAAAAAGAACTCTTGATGAATGGGATCCCCTGAAACGGGGGCTATTCTCTTATAGGCTTTCGATGATCTTGGAGATGACTTCAAGGCAAGCGGATGCGGAGCGTTCTTTCTCTGCGATGAACTCCTTTGCGCCGCCAGAGACGGAGTCAGAGACCATCTTGATGGAGAGGGAGGGGACCTTAGCGCGGTTAGCGATGAGCAGAATCGCCGCGGCTTCCATTTCACAGATGTCGGCATTCCATTCTTCGTGGAGGGCGACTTTCTCTTTGGGATCGCCAACGAACTTATCGCCAGAGGCGCAGGTGACTTCCTTTAGGCCCGGAACGACGGATTTCGCGACCTCGATGAGATTTCTATCGAAACTCATATAGCAGGAGTCATAGCCGGGGTATTGGCCTTTCTTAACGGGATCGATAGAAGAGGTGTCGAAGCCATAATGGACGACTTTGCCGACGACGGCGACGTGGTATTGGCCCATCTCTGCGGTCAGCCCACCGACGATGCCGAAGTTAAGGATAAGGGAGACATGATACTTTTCTAGCAAAAGCATCGTGCCTGCGCTGGCGGCGATTTCGCCTTCGCCGGTGTGGCAGATAAAAAGGGTGGCGCCTTCGACCTCATAGGAGGTGACTTCGAACCCGCAGACGACTTCCCTGGTTTTGGGAGACCCATATTTGCTTGCGACCGCATTGATTTCTACGGCCACGATCATACCTAAACGTTTTTCCATGGTTATTAGCTCTTTCTTTTTAAAGAAAGCGAATTCCGCTTCCCTTTTCGCTTTGCCTAGGTAGAATACCCCATGTTTAAGAGGCCTGCTATAGGCATCTAAATAAGGAAGGAGACCGACATGGCTGTCAATTTAGGCGCGCACTTCACGTTTCGAAAGCTTTTGAAGGCGATTCTCCCCGTCGTTTTGATGCAGGTATTCGTCTCCATCTATTCCGTCGTCGACGGATTCTTCGTATCCAACTTCGTGGGCAAGACCGCTTTTGCCGCGGTTAATCTCATCATGCCGGTTCCGATGATTGCTGGTAGCCTTGGCTTCATGATCGGCGCGGGCGGAAGCGCCCTCGTCGCTAAGACCATGGGAGAAGGCGATAAGAAGAAGGCCAATCAGCTCTTCTCGATGATGGTATTCTTCGCCATTATTCTTGCAGCCTCCGTCACGGCTATCTTGATCCCCTCCATGCCTTATGTAGCAAAAGCCTTAGGCGCGGATGAAAAGATGCTCCCCCTATGCGTTCTTTATGGCGACATACTCGTCGGAGGCATCATCCTCTTTACCCTTCAGAACCTTTTCCAAACCTTCTTCATGACGGCCCAAAAGCCGATGCTGGGCTTCTTCATCACCGTCGGGGCTGGCTTGACTAACATCATCTTGGATGGCCTTCTTGTCGGCGTCTTTAAGATGGGCATTGCCGGCGCGGCCGCCGCCACGGTTATCGCAGAGGCGATAGGCGCGGGCATCTCCCTAATCTATTTCATCGACAAGAAGAACGATTCCTTGCTTCACCTATCTTGGGCAAAATTAGAGATTAAGCCTCTTCTAAAGGCGGTTAGCAACGGCAGCAGTGAGTTCCTCACCAATGTCTCCGTCAGCATTGTCAACATCGTCTATAACCATCAGCTTATGTCCTTCTTTGGCGAGAATGGCGTCTCCGCCTATGGTGTGCTTATGTACGTGTGGATGATCTTCGCCGCCATCTTCGTCGGCTACAACATCGCATCCTTGCCGATCATCGCCTATAACTACGGCGCAAAGAATCATGGGGAGCTTCATAACATGTTCTGGAAGTCCTTGGTGTTCTTAGGGGTCTGCGGCGTTGCGATGTTCGGTTTTGCCGAGGCGATGAGCTATCCCCTATCGATGCTTTTCACCTCCTATGATCCGGAGCTATTTAACCTAACCCTGCACGCTTTCATTATCTATGCAATCATCTATTTGACCCTTGGCATCAATATGTGGACCAGCGCCTTCTTTACCGCGCTTAATAACGGCTTGGTCTCCCTACTCGTCTCGCTAGCCCGCGTCTTGGTATTCCAGCTTATCTCCATTTTGGTTTTGCCGCTAATCTTTGGCGCGGAAGGATTATGGTGGGCCATCGTCGTCGCGGAGCTGCTCGGATTTCTCATGTGCATCAGCTTCCTTTTCCTCTTTAGGAAGAAATACGGTTATTAATAAAGCGCCTCTGACAGGGGCTTTTTCATGCACGTGTTGCATATTTTAGTTTCAAAGAAGGGCGCCTTGGCTATAATGAGCCTAATTCGGAAAGGTAATTTTAGGCATGAACGTCATCGAAACCTATGACCTCACGAAGGTCTATGGCAAAAAAGTTGCCCTAGACCACGTGAATATCACTGTCGCCAAAGGCGAGATCCTCGGTCTCGTCGGTAAAAACGGCGCAGGCAAAACAACCCTCATCCGCGTGCTCACCGACGTCGCCCACGCTACCTCGGGCAGCTACACCCTTTTAGGCGCCGCCACGGAAGAGGACAAAGAAAGAGCGAGAAAGAAGGTCGCGGCCATGGTCGAGACCCCGGCTCTATATCCTAACCTCACGGCGAGAGACAACCTCAAAGCCCGCGCAATCTTGATGAATTACCAAGGCGACTTAGATAGCTTCTGCGATGAACAGCTTCACTTCGTCGGACTTGATGAAGTGGCCCATAGCTCTAGGCAGGCAAAAGATTTCTCCCTTGGCATGAGGCAGCGCCTAGGCATAGCGATCGCCCTCACCGGCGACCCTGAGCTTTTGATTCTCGATGAGCCGACCAACGGGCTTGACCCGCAGGGCATTTTGGAGGTACGTAACCTCCTTCTTCGCCTCAACCGCGAAAAAGGCATCACGATCCTCGTCTCCAGCCACATCCTTGGGGAACTTTCTAAGCTAGCGACGCGTTACGTCATCATCGATAACGCCAAGATCGTCGCCGAAGCTAGCGCAGAAGAGGTTGAGAATGGCTCTGGTAAGAGCCTCCATCTCATCACCTCCGATAACGCGAAGGCGAAGGAAGTGGTTGAGGAGCTTAAGTTCGCGGTATTCGAAAAAGGAGAAGAGCTTATCGTTCGCAACTACACCGAATCGGGATTCGTCGTCACCAAAATCGTCCAGTCCGGCGTCCTCATTCATAGGATGAGGGAAGAGATGGGCTCGCTTGAGTCTTACTTCCTTAGCCATATTGAAGGCGAAGAAGCGACGAAGGCGGAAGGAGAGAGAAAATGAAAACCTTGATGCATCATTATTTCTTCCGCCTATTCAAGTCGAAGTTCTATATCGCCTGCGTTATCGTCTCTGCCCTCATCGGCTTGCTTGTCGGCGTCATCGTGACGGGTATCAACCTTGATGGCGTCGCTAGGAACGGAACGGCATTGCTTTCGATGGAGACCCCAATCCGCCTCATCTTCAACGCCTCCTCGCTTAGCGGCGGCAGCTTCCCTTACCTATTCGTCTTAGCCTTGGCTTCCGTTGGCTCGCTTTATAGCGGAGACGTGAAAAGCGGCGGCTTCCGCAGCTATATCGTCTCCGGCTATAACAGGAAAAAGGTCTATATCACCTATTTCATCTGCAACTTCCTCGCGGGGCAGATCACCTCGATGGCCTTCGCGATCATGTGCGCCATCCCTTGCCTATTCGGGCGCTATGGCCTAATTGAGAATGGCGGGGTTTGGCCGCTAGTCTATTCCCTTGCCTTGCTGCAGCTTATCTATCTAAGCTACTACGCCTGCTATTATTTCTTCGTCACCATCACCGGCACCAGTGCCGGAGGAATCGGCATCTTCATTGGCATTGTCGTCGCCTTATCCATCTTCACCAGCATTTTGTCCTTGTCCTACGTGGCGATACTCTCTTCCAACAAAGGCGCGGGAATGACGACGGATGACCTTAAGCCATTAGGCTACATCCTATTGATATTCCCCTCCACTCACCTAAGCCATGTCTATTCCGCGAATTTCGATAACCTCTACACGGGATCGGTTCTGCTTGGAACCAATGACGTGCTTACCGGATATAAGGCGCTTAACCTACTCACCATTATCGTGGAACACCTTGGCCTAACCGCAGCCTTCTTCTTCGGCGGACTTGCCTTGTTCAAGCATAAAGACATGAAGTAAGTGGCTCGACGAAAGAAAACGCTTCGACAAAATACACGGCTCGTCTATAATAAGCGAGCCGTTTTTCTTCCCTCCCTTAGCGTAGTGGTTAGCGCGAGCGACTTATAATCGCTAGGTCACTGGTTCAAGTCCAGTAGGGAGGACCAACGCTACGGAGGCGTACCCAAGCGGCTGAAGGGGTCGGTCTTGAAAACCGATAGTGGGCTAACTGCCCAGCTGGAGTTCGAATCCCCACGCCTCCGCCACGCGAAAATTTAAGCTCAGATGTACCCCATTTGAGCTTTTTTCGTGCTTAAGAAGCTTTTTGTAAGCGTAAAAGATTTCCACAATCGACTTCCTGGGCGGATTCCCGAATAATCCAGCCAGGAGGTTAGAACGTGTTCTGCAACAAATACTTAGAGGAATTCAAGACAGACCTGGTGAAGCAATACTTCAGCGGCCGCCCGAACAAAGACATCTGCGTCGACTACAAGATCGCGAAGTCGACCCTTTGGGGCTGGATATGCAAGTATGGGCACATGGTCCAGAAAGACTGGGAGGTAAGCGGGGTCGAGAGCGTCGACGGGGAATACGTCGACATCACCGCCCCGATGAAGAGGGAGGCGAGCGAGATGTCCGTGATCCGGACGACGAACGAGACGGTCAGGATCTTCAAGAACGGCTACTCGATCATCTGCCACATATCGAAGCTGGACGCCGTCATGAGGATCATCCGCGATGATTGACCTTGAGTCCATAGACCACATCTACCTCTTCCCGGGCGGCACCGACCTGAGGAAAGGGAGGCATTCGCTGGCGCTGCTCGCGATGGGGGGTGTTGAAAAACCCCTCTGAATCAAAAGCGTCAGATACTCGGTGAACTGGCGTTTTTTTGATTCGACGGCAATGGCTTGGGTGTTATCTAAGGTCTTCCTTCACTAGATCGGTGAAGGAGCATGCGGAGCATGTTGAAAAACCTCGCGATCCGTGTCCGCCGTTGCAGATGCCATCGATATTTTTTGAGGCAGAACTGAATTAAAAATGCCATAACATGTCTAGCATGTTGAAAAACCTAAGGTTGGTGAATGAAAAAAGAGGCTGCTGATCAACCACTAGGTTTTTCAACAACCACATTTTATTTTGCGTATTCAGTTACCCTTCAAGCCACTCGATCTTGTCGATGATGTCTTTTAACGCTTCACCGTCGAACAATGGTTCATTCATTAGTTTGTTATAAGCATCGTCATCGGTATCGCCAACAACTTCTATCCAATGGTCAATTTCATATTCCTTCTTTTTAAATACACCGATAGTATATTTTTTTGTGCCGCCTTCAATGTGGTAACACTGCCCTTTGTATCTTATGACAACTTCGACATAACGAAGCCGCCACATCCAATCTTCAAAGGCTTCTTTAGTTAATCCACTCATTTTTAATTAGTCCTTTCAAATATTTTCCGTATTTTTTATAGTCGCTTTTTGTAAAAAGTCTAACTCCATTGTCTCTTCCACCTTTCCAAGTATGAATGTGGAGAGTTGGTTGTTTGCTCAAACTTGCATGAACTCCGTAATCGATATCAATTTTTGGATGGCCAACATAATCATATATTCTCAACTGATGAAATACGCCATTCTTATCTAAAGAAATGTATTTGGTACCTTTTGTGTGAGAAATTGCTGGCAATGAAGGGTGTGTTGGCCTTTCGGCGCTTTGAAGCACTTTAATACCGTTCTTCATATCAACGCAGTTATATTCTGCTGGCAAATTCCAATGCGCCTGCCCTAACATTCTGCCGCGGCTACCCATTGTTTTGTAACCTCTCATAGAGTCTTTGCGAAAAGCTCTTGTAGTAATGAATGTTCGAAAGGGAATCCAATTCCTTGATGTGTGGACCGCAAACGAGAATGGCAACCGGAGATTTTCTTCTGTTTAACTCAAAAACGCCTTTAACAAATGTTTCTTTTGCGGATTTGCATTCGCCTTTAAGGCATCCATTGGATGAAACCGCAATTACTGAATGATGCGGTAAACCATCAAAACACCATTCAAACGAATCTTCATCGGTCCAACTAGCGACAGGAATAGTGAGAATTCTTTCTCTTTCCATCATATATGCTGAAACATGGTTTCTTTGAACGTTATAGATGTTATCGGTCAATAACAAGCCATTCATTACAGAATAGTCAGCGGCAATAACACCTTTGGCTTGTTTTAGAAGTGGGAGATATTTTTCCGGATTTTTCCAAAATCTTTCAATCGCAATATCGTTAAAGGCAAAAAGTGCACATGCGGGCTGTTAACCACCGTTTCATCGCATCTTTTCCGCTTTCCGCCCCGATTTCCACCCCCTATATC
>CADCPN010000014.1 GCA_902803375.1 uncultured Erysipelotrichaceae bacterium
GTTCCTGAACGGGCCGCGCATGCCTAATTCTAGCAAAAAACTCGGGTTCGCCCGAGTTCCGACCGAAATTCATTTCGGTTTTGTTCTTTCTTTTTCTATGACTGATTTATCCTTTTCTCAACTGGGGTATCACTCATGCTTAATACGCCATTGCTGATTTCGAAAACAACCATTGTCGGCGCCATAGTGTGCATCGCATTGGTGACTATCACCATCGCCGTTTGTTTCTATTTGAGCTCTAATTCCGATAAAAAGGAGTAGGGCTCTTTTGCTTACTTTGTAAGCATATCTAGTCGAATACCCTTTGAGGCGGGTATAATACTCCGTATGGCATCGAACGATTTGAAGCAAAAGAAACCTGTTACCAGAGCTAGACGCGGCAGAAGCCGTTTTTCGATGTCGGAAGCCATCCGTAAGATGCGTATCCGCACTTTCGTCATCATGATTGTTGAAATCGTGCTCGTTGGAGCCGAGGTCATGATGTATTTCTACGATTTCCCCAAAGGCTTCAACAATTGGATGCGCCCAGAATACTGGATCTACAACGTCGCCTTTGTATTGGTCTTCAACATCCTATTCCTCTGGTTCAGCGAACTTCACATCTCGACGATTCGCCAGAAGAGTGAACTTGACGCCTCCGCCATCATCGGCAGCGATGTCCAGGAAGCCTATAATTTCGGCGAGCTAGGCCTCGTCATCATCGATGACAACGACTCCGTTATGTGGGCCTCTCCCTTGTTTAAGGATCGCCAGATTGATTTGCTCGACTCGAACATCTTTGAATGGCAGCCCACCCTTAAAGAACTCATTGGCAACAACATCCCGGCCGACATGACCGTCGACATCGAAGCCAACTCTCGCTTCTATAACGTTAAGTATCTGCCGGACGCCCATCTCTTTATCTTCCGTGATATTTCCGACTATCAGCAGGTCTATAACTACAACAAAGAGCAGGGTCTCGTCATCGGCGTCACCATGATCGATAACTACGAAGATATTACTGGCAAGACCGAGAACGATAACAACGATTTGATGACCAAAGTTCGTACCGCTTTGATGGATTACACCAAAACGTATGGTGTTTTGCTCCGCAGATTTCGCAGCGATTCCTACTTCATGGTCTGCAACTTCGCTTCTCTTGAAAAGATGGAAAAGGAAGGCTTCTCCATCCTTGAGAAGGTCAGGAATATTGATTCCGGTACCAATGCCCGTCCGACTCTCTCCATCGGTATTGCTCACGACTTTCCTGATGCCAATAAGCTGAACGAAATGGCCAGCAACGCCATCGATATTGCCATGTCCCGCGGCGGCGACCAGGTCGTCGTCTCTAAATACGGCGAGGACCTTAAGTTCTACGGCGGCAAATCCGCGGCCATCGAGCAGACTGGCCGAGTTCAGTTCCGTTCCGTCGCGGACTCCATCCGCGGTTTGATCGAAAGTTCCTCCAACGTCATCGTCTCCGGTCATAAGGACGCAGACATGGACGCCCTAGGCGCCTGTATCGGTATTCTCGCGCTTTGCAACCACGTCAAGAAGCCATGCCAAATCGTCTTTGACCCCAAGATGACGGAAAAGAAGACCCGCTTGGCCTTCCAGAGCTCTTTCGCAAAGTCCGAGCTCGACAGAATCACCATTACCCCGAAGGATGCGGAAGACCGCATCAAGCCAACGACCTTGTTTATCGTCGTTGACGTCTCCGTCCCGGCCATGGTCATGGGTCAGAGGGCGCTAGAGAAAGCGGCGAAGACCGTCGTCATCGACCATCACCGCCGTGGCGAGGCATTCATCGATCGCCCAGTTCTCTCCTACATCGATCCTTCCGCAAGCAGCACGTCGGAAATCCTTGCAGAGTTCATCCACTACATCACCGCCAACCCGCGCGTTGAACTCCCGCCCAACTACGCGACCATCATGCTCGCAGGTATCTTCCTCGACACGGGCTTCTTCAAATCTAAGTCCACTGGCGTCCGTACCTTCGAAGCGGCGGAAATCCTTAAGGAGTACGGCGGTGACAACGCCAAGGCTGACGACTTCCTCAAGGACGACTTTGATGAATACCGTCTCGTCACTGGTATCATCTCCACCGTCCGTACCCCGTATACGGGCATCGTCTATTGCGTCTCTGAAGAAAGCGACATCGTCGAGAATGCGACCCTCGCCAAGGTCGCCAACCAGATCATGCGCTTGAAAGACATCCACGCTTGCTTCGTCGTCGGCCGAGTCGAGCAGAACGCCACCAAGATCTCCGCGCGAAGCGATGGATCGATTAACGTCCAGCTTCTTTGCGAGAAGATGGGCGGTGGCGGCCACTTCGAAATGGCCGCGGCGGCCTTTACCGGCGCAACGGTTGAAAGCACCGAGAATAAACTATTAGAAACCCTAGATTTGTATCTAGAAGAAGCTAAATCTGACTTAGGAGGACATTAAAATGAGAGTTATTTTGCTAGCTGATGTTAAGAAGGTCGGCAAGAAGGGCGAAACCGTCACCGTCTCCGACGGCTACGGCGCCAACTTCTTGATTCCAAGAGGCCTTGCCGCCGCTTCCACCACGGCTTCTCAGAAAGAGCTTGCCAAGGAAAACGCTGAAGAAGCAGCCAGACAGAAAGAGCTTAAGAAAGAAGCCGAGGCCCTTGCTGTCCGCCTTAAGAACATCAACGTCGAATTCACCGCGAAAGTCGGCAAAGACGGCCGCATGTTCGGCACCATCTCCCCGAAGGAAATCGAAGAGGGAATGATGAAGCAGTGGGGCATCAAGATCGATAAGAGAAGATTCATCGATAAGTATCCCGCCAACGCTTTGGGCTATACCCGCTTGAAAATCGAACTCTATAAGGGCAGCGAAGGCGTCGTCACGGGCGTCGTCAACGTCCACATCACCGGAATCGATAAATAATGGCAACTACGATTACCTTGCCTAGCAACGTTGAAGCAGAGCGCTCCGTCTTAGGCTCCATGCTCATCTCGCCTAACGCAAGCGAGATCGCGCTTGGCTCCTTGGAAGAGGACGATTTCTCCGACACGGATCCTAGGAATAAGATTCTCTTTCACGCGATGAAAGAGCTTCACGATCATGATCGTCCGATCGACGCCCAAACCGTCATCGACGAATTGATCGCCCTGCATTTGGAAAAGAATGTTCCATCGCAGTATCTTTTCGATTTGGTCAACACGGTCATCACCCCTGAGAACGTCGACCACTACATCCAGATGGTCAAAGACCAGTCTGTTCTCCGCGAGCTCCTTTTGAAGTTCAAGGATATCCAGGACGACTACGCCAAAGGCGTTCCTGATATCTCCACCTTCATCGCGATGAGCAACGACGAGATCTCCCTCATCGCTCAAAAACGCGCCGTTCAGGGCATGAGGAGCGCAAAGGAAGTCGCACAGGCCGTCAGCGATAAGATCGCCAAATCCACCGCTGTGGATAATCGCGGCCTTACCGGTGTTGATACCGGCTATAAAAAGCTAAACGAATACACCCATGGATGGCATAAAGGCGACCTTATCATTCTCGCTGCCCGTCCTTCCGTCGGTAAAACCGCCCTTGGCATGAACCTCGCCTACAACGCGACTTTCCGTGGCAAGATCCCGGTAGCGTTCTTCTCCCTCGAAATGAGCGCGGAGCAGATTATGGAACGTCTCATCGCTTGCCGCTCCATGGTCAGCAACGACAAGATTCAAACTGGCAACTTCCTTTCCAACCGCGACAAGATCAAGATCTCCGCGGCTATTGAGGAAATCTCCAAGACCCAACTCTACTTTGACGATACCCCGAACTCCAAACTCGGTGACATCCTCGCCAAGGCCCATAAGCTAAAGAATTCTCATCCGGACCTCGGCCTCATCGTCATCGACTATATGGGCCGCATCCGTTATAGCGATCGCCCCAACATGTCGCAGAGACAACAGGAAATCTCCGAAATTTCCGGCGCGCTTAAAACGCTCGCCCGTGAACTCGACCTTCCGGTCATCTGCCTTGCTCAGCTCAACCGTGACGTTGAAAACACGGAATCTAAGATCCCGTCTTTGTCCAACTTACGTGATTCCGGTTCCATTGAGCAGGATGCCGATATCGCGATGTTGCTCTATCGTCCTGACTATTACACCAATACCGGCCAAAGCGTCGGCCGCGATAAGAAGAAATTCGGCCAGAAAGATGACAATCCTCAGCCGATGGAAACAAAGACCGCAGATGTGAATAAAGGACAAGGCGACGTCTCTGAGATTCAGGTCATCATTGCTAAGAACAGAAACGGTCAGACCGGTAAGGTCAACCTCGTTTTCCAGAAAGCCTATTCTCGTTTCGACGATCCCTCCACTGACTATGAGGAGACGATGGCCAGAAACGAAGAAGCCAGGAGAGGATTCGGCGGAGAGTAATGCTCAAAGCCCTTTTCATCCGTTCCGGCAGCACCGGCAACGCGACGCTCATCACCGATGGCACCACCTTGGTGCTTATCGATATGGGCCTTACGAAAAAGCTACTGAAAGAAGGCTGCGCGGTCTTTGATAAGAAAATCGAAGACATCGACGCCGCTTTTTTCACGCACGCCCACAGCGACCATATCTCAGGCTCTCGCTTCCTAAAGGGAGTCGTGCCTTGCTTTGCGAGCGAAGGAACTCTCGATGAGCCCGATTTCACCATTGAGGAAGGCGTGGCGGAGACGATTGGGGATATTACCGTTCTCCCCTTCGGCGTCTCTCACGATGCCCCAAATCCCGTAAATTACCTAATCCTCTGCAAAGGGGAGAAGTTCGCCTATGTCACGGATACCGGTTACCTCTCCGAAGAGAATCTTGCTTTGCTCCATAACTGCGACTATTACCTAATTGAGAGCAACCATGACATCAAAATGGAGGTGAAGAGTCACCGCCAGAAGATCTTGATTAAGCGCGTCTTAAGCGACCTAGGCCACCTTTCAAACATCGACTCCGCCAAATACATGGTGGAGATGATGGGCGATAAGACGAAGGGCATCTACCTTGCTCACCTCAGCGATGAATGCAATACGCATGATATTGCGCTTTCCACCCATAGGCGCGTATATGAAGAGGCTCACATCGATTGGACCTCCCTAGACCTTCGCTGCACCAGCGAAACGTCTATGGTCAAAGGAGGAGACTGGGAATGAAGATCACCTTGTACTGCATCGGAAAACTGAAGGAATCCTATTGGAGGATGGCCCAGGACGAATATGCAAAGAGGCTGAATGGCTACTGCGATTTCCAAATCGTGGAATTGCCGGACCTCCCAACCCCGGAAGGCGCCTCCCCAGCGACGGAAGCCGCGATCAAGGAGAAGGAGTGCAAAAGGATCCTTGAGAAACTGAAGCCCGGCGATTACCTAGTCGCGATGGACCTCAATAAAAAGGAGTACGACTCCGTCTCGTTCTCCACCCACCTCGAAGACCTTATGAGGCGAGGCGGAAGCTCGGTGAACTTCGCTATTGGAGGCTCTCTTGGCCTAAGCGACGAACTTAAGGCAAGAGCCAATGAATCCATCAGCTTCGGCAAGATGACTTTCCCACATCAGCTTAGCCGCGTGATGCTGTTAGAACAGCTATACCGTGCCTATAAAATTTCGAAGCACGAGCCCTACCATAAATAAAAAGGAATGAGCCATGCGGTCATTCTTTTATTAATCCGAAGTGTTTCATCGCGTTGGCCCAGCCATCGTTATCGATGTCGGTCGTGACATAAGTCGCGGCCTTTTTTGCTTCGTCGGAGCCATTGCCCATGGCGACGCTGGTGCCACAGTAGCTAAGCATTTCGATATCGTTGGCGGCATCGCCGAGGCACATAGCTTCCTCTGGCTTATAGCCAAAGTAGTTAAGCACGGACATGATGCCTTTGGATTTATCGGAATCCTTAAGCATGATATCGACGGCGTAGTCGTCCCATCTTGCGGTTTTGCAGCCCGTTAGCTGCGGGGCGATGAGGTCTTCTTCCCACTGATCGATGAAGGCGATCATCTGATAGACGGTGCGGTCATAATGATCGGGGTAAGTGCGAGGCTGGGGGAATCTGGTCCCGAATTGTTCGTGCGCGTGTATGACGCGATCATCGATGAGGTTGATATGGCCCTCGTTCTCCTCAATGAGGGTGAGGCCGAATTTCAGCTTCTTGGCGAACATGACCATCTTGTCGACGATCTCAGCCGGTATCGGATAACGATAGATGATGTTGTTGTCGATGATGGCGTTGCTGCCGTTCATCGTGACGAGTCCATCGGGTTTGAAATAGTTCATGACGCCCGATTTACGGATAAGGTAATAGTTCCTGCCAGAGCAAAGAAAGACTTTGATTCCCTTTTTCTGAAGCTCATGGATCGCCATGATGGCGGAGGGCGGAACCATATTGGTTTTATGACTGAAAAGGGTTCCATCGATATCGGTGAACACAATTTTTATTTTGTCTGAGCGATCATCAATTTGCATAAAAGCCCCCTTTCCTAAGAAAGATTGTAACGAAAAGCGCGCATGCCTGTTAAAATCTTTGGGGAAAATTATATGGAATACGTTGAGTTTAACAAGTATCAAAAGCTTGAGGACCCAAAAAATAAACTGGTCCACGCCTATCAGGATGAAGAAGGAAACGTCTTCTACATCGAACCTGGCTTCTACGATGGAATGAAGGGCTTTGAAGAGAAGAGAGCCGAGAGATTCGCTGAGATCCTCGCCGCGATCGACGAAACTGTGAAAAAATACCACAAAGTCATCTTCACCGCCGACTTCGAGAATCCCTGGATTGAGAGAGAAGGGTTCATCTATCGTGAGATCCACGATATCACCGATCCTCTTCGCATCTTCGTCGAAGATAAATCCCGTGGTTCTGACTACGGCGACTAATCCTTATATAGAACAAGAAAAAAGCCCGGGGCGACCCGAGCTTTTATTGTGCTTATTGATTACTTGCCGGCAACGTCGTAGGGGCGGAGGGAACGCATGGACATCCACATAATGCGAAGACCGAGCAACACGACGAAGAGGAAGGAAGCGTATTGAGTGAAGAGGAAGCCGAATGCCAAGGCAAGGACGGCTGGAGAGAAGGAAGCCCAGAAGGACATCTTCATGCTTTCCCAGAAGGTGACGACGCGGAACGGGTTGTTCTTGCCGCGGGTCATTAGGAAGAGGACGAGGCCGAAGAGGAGAACGACGCCGACGTTGACGGCGGCCATGATGCCGGTCATCTGCCAGACGGCGCTGACCTTGGTGGATACATAGGACTGGGCAAAGAAGCTCTGCCAATTCTTGGAGACGGCAGTGGAAAGAGCGACGGTACCGACGGCGGCATCTTCGGAGATGGCGGTGGTGTAGAGGCTCTTGAGGGAGGTTCCTTCGGCGAAGTCAGCGAACTTGCCGACGAAGTTGGCGCCGTTAGAGGAAGCATTGGCCGGGAACTTTAGGAACTGGAAGGAATCAACGCCGAGGATGAGGGCGTTGGTGCGGTATGCCGGGTAAGTAGCATCGGCATTGGCTTCAACGCGATATAGATCGGTGTATGGGTTCTTATTGGCGCGGACGCGGGTGCGGAAATCGGAATCGGAGATGGTGGATTCCGGCCCATTGAAGAAGACTTCGAAGGTGTTGTGGTCTTCGGTGTCGGGGGCATTTTCGCTGGTCTTGGCCGGGGTGTAGGTGAACCACTGCGGAGCGGTGGCATCGGCAGCGACGGTGGACTTGAGGGCGGCTTCCCAACCGGAGGCTTCTAGCTTTCCGCCTTTGACGAGGAAGTCAGCATTGTTTTTCTCAAGGAATTCGCCAAAGTGGACAAGGCCGTTTTCGGCGCCATAGGAATTGGAGCCAAGCATGGAGGAGCCAACGTCGGCTTTCATGCCAAGGACGAAGCTCGGGACGAGAGCGACGACGACGGAAGCGACCGCCAAGATGACCGGGGTCCACCAGTGCCATTCTCTGGCGGCTTTGACGACCATGTCATTGGAGACAAGGGTGCCAAAGCCAGTCTTAAGCGCAGCCTTGGTTTCTGGGTTCATCGGCTTACGCTGCTTATTATTTTTCTTTTTGGAATTGGACATATGATTTTCAACCTTTGCAAAGCAAAATTAACGATACACGAGTGAATGCCTTTTTGAAATAGCAATATACAAAGTATAGCCCTATAATTTTTGCATGCCTTCCGTAGGAAAACAAAAGAAAATACGTGGAAATCTTATCTATGTGGCGGGTATTTTTTTCCTTTTGGCTATCGCTGGTTACTTTTTGCCAATCGCCGGAATGAAAAACGCAGAGGGGGAGATTATCCCCTTTGAATCCTTTCTCGTTTTCTTTGGCGGAGAGGAATATGCGAATCTTTCCTCTGGAAACTTCTCTTTTTATTTCCAGGTGAATATCCCAATCCTCATCACCTTCCAAGCCCTGGTCATCGCCTTTTTTGCTTGCCTGCTAGGCAAAAACTCGATGCGTAACATTACAATCGCAGGAATCCTCGTGGTTTTAAGCTTTGTTTCCACATTTTTGTTTTTGAAATACATCCTGTGGATAAACCCTGGGATAACGGAAAAAGGATTGGTTCCTATGGCGGGCTTCTATGTGGGAACTGCCTGCATTGTCATCGGCTTGGCTTTGCTAGTCGTCGAAGGCGCCCTTTGCCATAATTACTGGAAAGATACGAAAGCATTTATTTGAATGCCCAATCTCTTGGAATTGTCATGAAAGTCGATATAATCAGCGTGCAGTGTTATTGATATTTCACGTGGGGCCGTCACGGTTTCGACGGGGGAATGTTCGGCTTAGACAGCAGCAAGGTGGCGACTTACCGCCAAAAAACAATAACTGACAACAACACTGTCAAACCTTGGATGCTTGGTGCCAACCAGGCAGCCTTCGCTCGCGCCTAATTTAGAGCACCTATAAGGTTCCGCGCATCGCGGACGAGCACGTCACCCTCTGCGTTCGCGTTTTGGCAGAGGCTTGGCGCAACCAAAAGACGATAAGCTTGCGCATTGGCTGGTGCGCGTAGACGAAAACTTCACAGCCGCGTCACGGACAATACTGGGCCCCATCAATGCCCGTGACTACTAGATGAGGCCTAAGCTGTAGATGTCTTTGATGAAGGTCCCTCGGACCGGGGTTCAATTCCCCGCGACTCCACCA
>CADCPN010000015.1 GCA_902803375.1 uncultured Erysipelotrichaceae bacterium
GCACAAGGAACTCTATCCATTCCGAGAACGGAATCTTCCTCGAGTCGAAGATGGTTCCGGCAAGCGGATTGAACTTCCTGCCGCATGTCTTGCATTCCCGGATTGCAAGGCCGGTCTTCTTGTTGAACCCGTCCCTTCTGATTCCCTTCGATCCGCAGAACGGGCATTCCTCGATGACGATGGAATTGATGAAATCCACTTCTTCTTTCGATGGCTTCCTGTGTTTGGCATCATACCATTCCGAGATGGTGGAGACCATCAAGTCAGTCGACATAAGGGCATCGGAAAATTTGCCCCTGAGGGCTTCTTTTTGTCTTTTGTTCATGTTTGGCGGTTCCGCCCTTTGGCGAGCGTTTCCCCGAAACCGCCAAGTCTCAAGAAGGAAAACGCTCGCCAAAAGGCTCTTTCAATAGAATTGCGCCACAGTTTAGTGCGGCGCCGATATTATACCAATTCTGATGCTGATTTATCCCTCACGTGCACTATAGAGTTTTAAAATGAATTTGGATCTACCTGTTACGCCGCCTATAAGGAAGGAGTTTTTATCGGCTTTATCTCTTTGCTTTGCGAACGTGAGGTTTGCCACCTAGTGTATTTCGCCATTCTTCCAGGATTAAGGGGCAAGGGTTTGGGCGGAGAAGTACTTGAAGGGCTGAAAGCTCTTGTGGGGCCTATGAAGATCATGCTTGATGTTGAGATTCCCCATAAAGGAAACAAAGACGCTGCTAAAAGACGTAGACGAATCGACTTCTATAAGCGCCATGGCTTTACCCTAACAAGGACCACGTATATGTGGCAGGGCGAGGAATACGCCATGATGACTTATGGCGGCAATATCTCCAAAGCTCGTTGGGGAGAATTCTGGGACATGATTCAGGGCCGTGTAAAACCAAGAAAATAAAGGGGATCATCTTTGCTGCTGGTTCTTCCCTTCAGGGCGTCCAACAGGTCATAATCAACCACCGTTTTGCCTTATTTCAAAATAAAAACACCTAGAAACGTATATCGCTTTTAGGTGTTTGTGGTTAGTTTAGGTCTAGGACAGTGATCGTGCCCCAAACGTAATTGATGGTGAAGTAGGAGTCGGTGACATCGTTGCCTTCGGAGTCGCGAATAAGGAAGGTCCAGCCATCGTTTATAAACTCTTTCTTTGTCTCCCCTGCCATGTCTGCTGAAGTAAAGGTTCGGCTAGAAGGGGGAGTCACGTAGATCTTGCTGATGAAGGGGCTTGTACCTCCAACGATGAAATCCCATCCTTTTCCTTGAGTGGCGTCAAACGTCACAGTGTTGCCGACGATTGAGGAAATGTTGGAGGTCGTGAATGTGATTGCGGCTTTCGTCACGGTCAGTTTGCCATAAACCATTTTCGATTCGTCGCGAGTGGCGTAAGCGGTAATATCGAATCCTTCGCTGGAAATGAAGGACACCTTCATATCATTCTTTTCGTTTACGCCGACGACGGTCTGCGTGGAAATACCAGAAGAGACGTAGCTATAGCCTTCGGAAAATTCGCGAGTCACGCCACCATGGTCGACATAATAGGTGTGCAAAGAGCCGTTAATGATTTGCGTGGACTTTAGAGGCGTACCATCATAGGCTTTTGAGTCGCTTGGCGTAGTCATGTAATAGGAGAAGCCAGAGGCCAAATCGAAGTTGGCGTTCTCAAATTTAACGCTGAAGGCCGCAGTCATATCCACTCTATTAACGCCGGAATTGCTATAGATGGTCGCTTTGAGCGGGATGTCGGTGGAATCATCGCCATAGCTATAGACGCCTGGGGACGGGAAGATGAAGCCGCCTTCTTTAGGCTCAAGCGTGACATAGTAAAGCGTTCCTGTGCTATCCGAGATTTGCCTCAAGTTGTCCTTAACCAAGCCCTTGCGGCTGAAATAATCGCGTCCAGAGCCAATGAAGTAGTCAAAGCAATCGCTTAAAGGAATGGTCAACTCCTTGCCTTTGATGCGCATGTTGATTTCGTTGTGCTCGGAATTCGGATCGTAATTCTTAATGTCGTAGTACTTGGTGACGTCTTTGCCATCGCTGTTGGTGATTTTAACTTTGTAGTCATAGACGTAACTTCCGACTTCGACGGCCGCATTGGAATCCATTTCGCCCGAGCCATAGGTGGTAGAACCGGAGGATTCGGGGTCGTATTTATCCTTATCCTTTGTGTAGGTCACGGAAGAGGAGTCTTCACCTTGCAGACCGCTTTGGTCGATGACGAAACCTTCGCCAGTGCCATCGCCATCGTGGAAAGCCTGGTCTTGGGAGTTATATTCCCTTTCGCGTCCGACAACGCTGGAGTCAAGCTCTGCCTTGTTAAAGGATAGATAGCCAGTCACGTTAACGTCGTAGCTTACGTTTGTGGCTTTGATATTAGGATCGTTTGAATAGACATAGGCGCAGGATTCGGAATTCCAAATGGTGATGGAATAGGACACATCGGCATCGGGCTTGGTCAGGATATCGGCTTCTTTTGGCCTGATCGATATGCTATCGGTTTCGGCTAAGCCATCGCTAGAGGCGGTGAATCTAAACTCGTTGGGGCTAAGGGGATAGTCAAGCGTGGCGCCTGCATATGTCCTGGACCCTTCGATCTTGATCTCTAGGTTTCGCTTCGTGATTTTGTAAGAGCCGCCCTTCACCTGATCTGCATACGGCCTGTAGTAATACATGTCATTTTCAAAGGGGAGGCCACGGGAATCGGTAACGCTATTGATATGGCCGTAATAGGTGGACTCTTCGGGATAGCGGAAATCTAATGTCTTGGATCCGCTCTCGTCATAGGCGAGGATATTTCCAAGCTCATCTTTTTCCCAATTGATGGTTTCGCTGGGCAAAATGGAGCCACCCATGGAGCCGACAGCCGAGTATTCGGGGTGGGCATGGCCATCGTATTGCTTTTCGAAATCCGCCATCTTGATGTCCAAAGCGATTGGGGATTCGTCCGGCTCAACTAGATTGATTGCGTAATTAGAGGTGACTTCGTTGTCCAAGTCATTAAAGACTTTGATCTCATGTCGCACGCGGGTGACGTTTAGGTCATCTGTTTCCTGATATAGGGTCTCGGTGATGTGATCGCCTTCTGCCAAAGCGGTGGTTAGGCTCTCTCCTGGCTCAAGGGCATCTTCATTGACGGCGACATCAAAGGTCTTGCCTTCCACATGGGAATAGGTAGTGACCGAAATGGGTCGCTGCTTGATGGTTAAGGTGGCTTCGGTGGCGGAGGTGGTGTAGTAGTCAGTCACGTCTTCAAGCATTCCCGTTTTGATGGAATCGACGATGGGGGTGACGCGATAAATGCCGACATCGGTATGCATTTCGCCCATCGAAGTCTGGTTGGAGTAAGCAACCTGGTTATCTCCTAATAGTCCAGAAGTCACGAAGGCGTAGCCATGCGGTTTGCCATCGTAGAAGAGTGTGGTGTCCCGACCTTCGACTTTGAAGGCGCCTTTTTCGATCATGATGCGGCCGTTGACCTCGATATCGAAGTTGCTGGAGACGTCTACCTCACCTTTATAGACTTTCGCGATGAAGGATTGGCTTGCGGAGAAAATGGAATTCTCTTCAAGACTGACTTTGACGGTATGGCCAGAAGGAAGCGGAGAAGAGGAGTCAATGATGTATTCGCTGCTATCGAGATCGCCACCTAGCTTACTGCCCTTGAAGGCGCGGGTAGCACCGGCAACAGTCGTGATTTTCAGTGGGCGCTTTGTAATCTCAAAACTGCCGCTAGTGGTGGTGATGTTATAGTACATGGTACGATCTTCGCCCAAACCATTATTAATGGAAAAGACCTTAGGCTCGTAGCTGATTTTAGGGGTTACATCCGTGGCGGTAGGCACGGAATCGGAATTCGATAGATGCGCCTGGTCGTCTCCCTGCAAGGATGGCATGATCCATTCGCCGCTATGGGGCTTACCATCATAGACGACGCTGACATTCTTTGCCCCGAAGGTGGCATCGGCTTTCTTATAGACCGGACCCGAAGAGAAGGTGAGATGGTAGTTGCCACTAACGTCGTCCCCAAGGGAATTGGTGATGGAACAGGCATACTTCGGCGTAGAGAAAAGGGAGTCGTAGTCTTTAGCATCGACGGTGATGGAAAGCTTATCCCCCTCTGCCAGCCCCGGCTGAGAAAGCGTGTAATCCCTGCCTTCGGTTAAGGTGCCGCCTAGGGCAGAGCCCTCATATTTATGCTCGCCAATAAAGTTGATGGTCACCGGACGCGGAGAGATGGTGAGCTTACCTTTGGACTCGCTGATATCGTAATCGCCAGCATTGGGGCAGCTGACGGTAAATTCATTGTTATGGTCACCGACATTGACCTCAGTTCGAGGAGAGAAGGCGACGGTAGGCTTATCGGATTCGATGAACCCGTTGATGGTGGGAACATTTAGCTCAGCATCATCATCGGCAAAAGGCTTGCCATCGTATTCTTTTTTTCCAGAGGGGGAAGACACGCTAGCGCTCTTTTTGTTGATGGAGAGATTGCCGATGGTTGCGGAAAGATCATAAAAACGACTTACGTCTTTTCCTTTTCCATCAACGATCTTGAGGTTGCTTAAAACGGGGCTTTCGCCAACATGGGTGAGGGAATTTCCCTCATATACGAAGCGGTGATCATAGGCAAGGGAGCCGGAAGTCAAACGGATTTTGTCATTAAAGGAGAGTTCCTTGCCGTCATAGACCTTGGAAATCGAGTCGAAGAGCACGCTGACTTTGCGCTTTTTTAGCTTCAAATCGAACGTAGGGACGCTGAAGGAGTAGTTTCTCGTTACGTCCTCTTGCTTGGCGTTAAGAATAACAAAGTCAGAGAAGGTAGCCGTGGTCTCCATATCTGCGGAGATCTCCTCCCCATAGGAATAGTTATAGGAAGACAGCATATCCCCATTGACCAAGCCCTCTGCGGAAAGAATCGGCTTATCGCCATAAGTCGGGGAGGCGTCGGGGCAGGAAAACGTCAAATCCTTCGGGGTGATCTCGAAGGTGATGACCTCACCATAGTTATAGCCGCCAAAGGAATTGGCGGCCCGGGCCCTGGCTTTATATTGGCCAACATTGGTTGGCTCAACAATCGACCAGTCCTCTTGCTTGAGGTGGGCGTATTCGACGATGGCATTCGCCATGAAGCCGCCTGCTTTGCCAACAAAGCCTTCGCCATAGACGTAGCTTGCCTTAAATTCAGGCTCAGAGGTAATCATGCCCTTAGTGGAAACAAGGCTGACGACCGAAGCCGTGGCAACGGCACTTGCGGTGACGATGATGAGAATGTTTCTGCGGAGAAAGTTCCTAACTTTCGCTAGGCGCTCCATCTTAAGTTTGTAATCTTCGTATCTTCCCATAATTCGGCTTTGTCAATAATCGACGTTGATGACGCCATCGACCACCGTGACGGCGTAATTGGAGGTGACATCCTCACCTTTTGCATTGGTGATGGCGTAGCTGATGATGCGGTTGGGATTGGAGCCCTTCGCCAAACTGGTGAGGCCATAGGTGATGTGGATGGAATCGCCATTGGCGAGATCTGGCTTTTCTTCAAGCACGCAGACCATGGTGCCCAAATTGGCGGAGCACTCGTCAAACTCTTCTTGGCTAGTGATGGTTAAGTTCTTCGCTTTCAAGGTGATCTCTCTCTTGGAGATGGTGTTAGTTGCGTCAGTGCTGTTATCTAAAGACAAGGTGTAGAGAGAGGTGACGTCTTCTCCCCAATAGTCGGTGACCGCAGCGGTATAGGCAACAGGCCAATCGCCGGCATTGCTTATGCTAAGCTTCGCGATCTTCGGGGTGAGGACGATGAAATCTCCTGGATGCCCACTTCCTTTGAGAGTGAAACGGCTTTCTTTTTCCTCTATCAAGGAGAAGGAAGATCCGGTGGAGTCGACTTCATAAACGGATCGCTCCGTGAAATGGGCCTGCCCGTCATAGGTGACGCTGCCGCCATTGCAGGAAATGCTGATGTTAAGGGCCTCGCCAGGCTTTGGGCTATGGTCGAAACGCACCCATTTGCCGCCATCGAAGTATTCGGCCCAATAGGCGCGGTTGGCTTCGGTGATGGTGCCGGTGCCGTTAAGGGTGTTATCGTAATAGCCTTCGACTAGCCTTGCTGGGTAGCCGGTGCTACGAAGAAGCATGACGGCTAATGTCGCGAAGTTGCTGCTGGTGCCTTTATGGACATCAAGCAATTTGAAGAGGGGGTCCTTGCCTTGCATAGCGGAATCGGTGGCGATCTTCTCCTGGTAATGGAACCTCTCAAGGTAGTCGCCAATCGCGGAGACGCTATTTAGCGACTCGCTGGAGAGCAGGTTATTCAGCAAGTCCGTCAGCTCGCTTGGGACGTCCTTATAGTAACTAGAGGCATAGCTTGCATAGCCATCAGGCAATTCAGAGCTGGATGGGATGGAGGTGAAGGCCGCAGTATAGGAGGCTAGTCCTAAGCGCGGGAATCTAACATCATCATAAGGAATGATCTGCGAAGTGAGGGAATCCGGGTCGCTGACGGCACCTCTAGCAACGTAGCCATAGGCATAGTCAGGAAGGATGAATCCGTTGTCGCTATAGCCGGAGAAGGTTTGGATGCTGACTAGCGTCGCCAGATTAAGATTAATGGCGGAGCCAGGAACGGTGCCCGGGTTGCCGGCAAGCAAAGAGGAGCCATCCCTTTCTGGGGCGGTATAGCTCCAGGTATGGGAAGAGGTGTCATAGGAGTTATAGGCGGTGCTGCGGAAATAGAGATCGCCAGAGTAGCTGCCGCTGGTGACCTTATAGGAGAACAAAGCGCTCTTATGCTCATTGGAATCATAGGTGCCGTCATCGACGATAGGCTTGCCAGCGTTGGCACTAGGCTCAACTTGATCGCCAGAGAGGGTTCCACTGCTAGGAGTGGGATCCATTCTCTTCCAGCCTTTGCCGCTTTCATAGATTTCGACCCAGGCATGCGCGTCTTTTCCGCGGATGTCGGTATCGATATTGGCGGTGGTCTCCGCCATATAGCCTTCCACGAAGCGTGCGGGGACGCCTAGTTTGCGGATAAGCAAAGTGGCCGCGGTCGCGAAGTTGGTGCAGGTGCCGCGTCTAGAGGTATTGAGGAAGTAGTCGACGAAGTCTTGGTCGCCAGGGGTGGCGACGCCATATTCGTAGGTGAAGTAGTTTGGGTTAGAAAGATAGGAGATAACCCTTTCCGGCGTGCCTAGTTTATGGGAGGAGAGGAACTTCTCAAGGATGCTATCCTCAGATTCTGGACAGGCGAGATAGTTGCTCTTAGCGAAGCTGATATAGGATGCTTCGTCTTCTTGGACAAACCCCGGGAAGGAAGCATAGGCGTTCGCATCCGGATAGAAAGAAGCGATATAGGAATCGAGGTCTAACGTGTGGATCCTATTCTCGTCGAGGCGGGAGAAGAGGTGCTCGTTATCATGCTCGTTCGCTTGGTATTTGTAGTAGGCATAGTCGGGGACGATGGTGCCATAATCGCGGAAGGAGCCGAGGTTGATGGTTATCTTGTATCTAGAAGCGCCGCTAAAAGACAAAGCGGCGCCACGAAAATCGGCGGGAGAGATCGCACCGAAAGAGCCATCGTAGCGAGGCTCGCTTCCCCATCTTCTCGCGGTGGGGTCGAAATCGCCAAGGGAATGGGCCCTTAGATACACGGTTCCCTGATATGGGGTCTTCACGGAGAAGATCTTCTTGGTCATATCATAAGATTCGGGATCGAGGGTGCCGTCATCGATTTCCCCGCGCACATCTGCGAGCATGGTGGAATCGGGCTCAATGCCGTTATCCTCATCCTTCATATTGGAAAGAGAAGCCGCCATGGCCTCCATCGCGTATTCCAAAAGCATATCGGAGAGTTCTGGATACTGCTCTATGAGCTCAAGGATCTGCTCTGGGGAAAGCTTGCCGGATTCGATGAGCTTCTGAACAAGCTGAGCTGCGTTATTGTAGTCAAGCTCCTTCTCCACTTCGTTAGGATCGATAGGGGCATAGGCGATGCCCGCGAGGTCTTGCGCGACCATGGCGATGCCGATGCCACTGACAAGGCAGGTAGCCCCGACCATTAGATATTTGACGCCGTTTCTAATCATCTGGGTTACCTCCTTTATCCGTTCTCCGCGTAGCGTCTCACCGCCTGTTTGCACATCGGCGCCCCCTCTTCCCCAAATAGGGAATCGAGGAGGTTTAGCAAATCCCCTGCGCGGCTTCTGACGATGACGGGGTTGCAGGCTCCTAGCTTACGTAGGACCTTCCTCGCCAAAATCTCATCGAGGGCATAGTCGGGATCGCATCCGCAGGCAGCGAAAACCGGCACGTATCTTTTGATTTGCTGGAAGATACGGTTGCCGAAGGAGATTTGGAAAGCGCCGTGAAGGTAATCATCTAGCTTCGCGAGCCTTCTTCTATCCCTTGAGGTAAGGGCATAGCGTTTGCACGCCTCATCGAAAAGCTTGTCCAAATCGGTCATGTTGATGCGGTCACCGATGCGCGGGGTCGCCTCAAAGGGAGCCGCGCGGTTATCGAGGTCGATGACGGAAGCGCGGTCATATACCTTATCGGAGAAGGCGAAGGTGGAGTCATCGTTATTCGCGGTGAGAACGAAGTAGACGTTATTGGGGAGCCAAATCTGGCCGCCAACCATGCGGCGGGGGTCTTTCTCCATGCCGGAATTCGCGACGATGATGCGGCGCTTCTCTAGGCTAGGAAGCTCGAGAAGGGAAAGGAATTCGGCGAAGTAGTATTCGATACGGGCGATGTTAGCTTCATCGAGGACGATGATGCGCGGGGCATCGGTGCCGCCGGCGGAGTAGATGGCCTTCAATAGCTGCGACTCGCTGTATCTGCCGGTGAATTCGTTGTAGTAACCAAGGATATCCGACCTTTCTTTCCAGGTCGGCTGGACAGGGATGACCTCGGTTCTAGAGGCGAGGAATTCGCCAAAAGCAACCGGCAAGGAGGTCTTGCCAGTGCCAGACATGCCCTGAAGGATCATCGTCTTTGAGCAGGCAAGGCCAGAGATGAAGCTCGCGATGGTCTCCTTGGAATAATAGAGGCCTTTGGTGCCAGAGGCGTAGAGCCTGAAGTCATCGGTTAGCTTTTCTAGGCTCATGCCCTTATCGGTGACGATCGATTCGAAATCGGGGTGGAGCCTGTCGAACTGGCAAAGGCTCGGGAAACGCTCAATCGCCTCTTCCTTATCCGCCTGTTCTTTCTTTCTCTCCGCGACTTCCTTGTTATGGCCAGAGAAGTCATATTCGGGTGGGATGAATCCGCGTTCGACGTTAGCGGTGAGGAAACGCTTCTCCTCTTTGTAGAAGCGGTGCCTAGGCTTCATGACGTCGCCGCGGGCCTCCACGATGGCCTTCTTTTTCTGATAGCGGGCCTCAGCGAGCTTATCGATGCCCTGAAGGATGGATTTGCCGAAGGTGAGGATGCCAATATAGACGGTGAGGGCGAGCAAGACGATGAAAAGGGCGCCTAGCAAAAGCAAAAGTGGGATGAATCGCGGATAGGCGACCATGAGGGCGACGATGTTGCCGTTATATTTCTGCTCGATGCTGCGGATGAGCAAAATGCCGGAGATGATCATCAGCATCAAGGTCGTGAAGATGATGATGCAGTACCAGAGGGTCCGCTTATTGCTGGCTACGATTTCTTGCTCGCGCGAATTCATTTCTGACCCTCCTCTCCCTCGTTATCGTTTTTATGGGCTTTCTTATATTTCCTGGACTTGGGATCAGGGGCGGCGAAAACTTCCTTGCGGATGTTCTTCTTTGCCTTTTTCCATTGCGCTTCGTAATAGGCGTCGAAGGCTTTCTTCTGCCTTTCTAGCGCATGGAAGCCCTCGTCGCTGGACATATCGGGAAGCTTTCCCTCGCCATCTCCTGCTTTGATGGCGAGTAGCTGCGCGTTAAGCTCATCGACTTTTGCTTCTAATTCAGCGATGCGTTCATCCTTTTCCTTAATCTTGGCGAGGGCGGCATCTTTCTCCGCGTTGGCATCATCGATGCTTTGCTTTGCTTCTAGTTTTCCCTTGGCGATTTCGCCTAGGGCTTCTTGATGGGCGACCTCCTTGGCGGAATTCGCCTCGATGCGGGCGGCCCTAACCTCGGCGTCTTTGCCGCTAAGCAGGGAATCGAATTCGGCCTGCTGCTTCTCTAATCCCTTATCAAAACTTGCGGCAAGGCGTTTGGCCTCGACGCCGTTGGCGGCTTTTAAGGCGGCGATCTCATCATCCTTGAGGCGAAGTAGCTTCTTTAGGCGCTCTTGGCCTTCCTGAAGCAACTGGATATAGGCCTCCGGTCCATCTTTATAGGAGGAGAGGTTGGCTTTGATCGCCTCTAGCTTACGCAGCAGCTCCTTATCGGCTTCTTCCTCTTCTTTCTTGCTGTTCTCTTCATTTAGCTTATGAAGCTCTTCCTCTAGCCCATTGGAATATTCATAGGTTAGGAAGGAGGATAGGAAAAGGATGAGGGAGAAGTCTTCTTTTTCCCTTCCCTGGAATGGCGAGATATCCTTGGAAACGACCTCAACCGTGTAGCCTTTCTTGGAGTAGGAGTGCAGATACCCATATAGGTTCATTACTTCCGCGAAGTTCGGGTCGAAGCGGAGGATGTTGGTCTTGGTGATTGGAGACTTGACCATCGGGGCGCTACTGACCTCCTTCATCAATGGAGTATCCAGCAAAAGACGGGTGGTGGTAAGGCAAGAGGAGATGCGCCTAACCGATTCCGCGCTGCCGCCTCTATTGGCGGAGACGGGGTCGTTTAGCCGGCTTTCCAGCAGGTGCAGCTCGAACGTTAAGGAAGAAGTGGGAGTTTCGGCGACCTTGGTATAGGTTGTTTCGCCCTCATATCTTCCCGTGACGGCGATGATCTCGTTTAGCCGCAATTCCAAAAACTGGCTTAGATAGACGAGAGTGGCGTAGAGGAAGCGGTTCTCATAGACCTTGTAGTCGCTGTCTTTCTTAACGACGAGAAGGCGGTCGGGGACAACCTTTCCTCCGGTTTCGGCGGGGTCGTGGGTCAGGTAATTGGAATGCTTGCCTAAATCCTCGATCGAGTCTTTGGAGACGCTCCTGACCCTATCGATGGAGATGACTTCGCCTTCGCTTCTGACGAACTGCCTCTCTTCTTTGACTGCGGCCATCAAAAACGGCATCTTGGATTCGATGTAGTCGACCCAGTCATTATCGATGTGGCAGAGAGTGCTGTGGGAGGAGATCTTCTCAACGTCTTTCTGCGGGCGGGCAAGGGAAAGAACCCTTCTTTGGAAAGAGGGGTTGCTGAGCATTGCTTTCTTATACGCTCGGAAGATTTTGTAGCTGAGGAGTCTCTCGTCCATAATTATTTATCTCTTGGTGGTGATATTTATCCGTTATCGGCGTAGCGCCTGACGGCGGCTTCGCATAATGGGGCGCCGCCTTCGCCGAAGACGGAGCTTAATAGGCTAAGCAATTCGCCTGCGCGTGAGCGAACCATAACGGGGTTGGCGGCGCCGAGCTTGCGGAGGACTTTTCTGCTGAGGACCTGATCAATGGCTTCAGAAGGATCGCCTCCGCAGGCGGCGTAGACCGGAACGTATCTTCGTATCTGCTGGAGGACGCGGTTGCCAAAGGAGATCTCGAATGCCTGGCGAAGGAACTTATCGATGGTCGCGATGCGGCGCTGATCTCTGGCGGTTAAGGCATAACGCTGGCAGGCTTCGTCGAAGAGGGCCTCAAGGTCGGGCTGGGAGATCCTCACGCCCGGACGCGGCTCTGCCTCGAATGGCTCGGCACGGTTATCGAGGTCGATGACGGAAGCGCGGTCATAGACCTTATCGGAGAAGGCGAAGGTGGAGTCGTCGTTATTCGCCGTCATGATGAAGTAGACGTTCGTGGGAAGCAGGATCTGCCCTCCGCTCATTCTCTTGGGGTCCATACTCATGCCGCTAGGGGCGACGATGACCTTGCGGGTGCTTGGGTCAGGAAGCTCGAGGAGGGAGAGGAATTCGGCGAAGTAGTATTCGATGCGGGCGATGTTGGCTTCGTCGAGGACGATGATCTTCGGAGCGTCGGTGCCGCCAGCGCCATATAGGGCCTTAAGCAGCTGCGACTCGCTATACCTTCCGGTGAATTCGTTGTAGTAGCCAAGGATGTCGCTTCTTTCCTTCCAGGTCGGCTGGACAGGAACGACTTCGGTGGAAGAGGCGAGGAACTCGCCGAATGCGACCGGCAAGGAGGTCTTGCCGGTGCCGGACATACCTTGGAGGATCATCGTGTGGGAGCAAGATAGGCCTGCAAGGAACGCGGCGATCGTGGACTTGGTGTAATAGAGGCCTTTAGTGCCTGCCGCATATTGGCGGAAGGCATCGGTGAGGGATTCCAGGGTCACGCCGCTATCGGTGGTGACGGCCTCGAAATCAGGATGGTTCTTATCGAAGAGGCAAAGGGATGGGAAACGTTCTCCTTTGGTGGGGTCGTTGCCCTCTGGTTCCTTTTTGCTCTTCTTTTTGCTTCCGCTAGCGAGTAAGGCGCCGCCGATGACGGCGTTGGTCGGCTTGCCTGCGGCGTCGAGGATGACCGTGGTCTTGGTCTCGACGTATCGGGTCTTCCTTCTGCTGACGTCCATGAAGAGGAAGGTCAGCGAGAGGATGACGGCGCCGGCAAGGATAACGATGATGTAGACGCTAATCGCTATTGGGGAGGTGAGGATTTCTTCTAATCCCATTATTTGCCTCCCTTCTTCGCCTTCTTAATGGTGGAGGGGAGAGGATCATCGTCCTCTTCGTCGCCTTTGAGTTTTGGCGATTCTTTCGCCGGGGCTTTCTTCTCTTCTTCAGCATGCATGGGTTTAGGTTCTTCCTTTACCTCGGCTTCTGGAGCAGAAGGCTTTTCCTCGGCAATGGGTTCGTTATTTTCTTCGGAGGAGGTTTCCTCAGCAGGCTTTTTTTCTGAAGGAACGGGCTCTTCTTTTGCCGACTGCTCTTTGGCTTTGGCGGCGCCAGCCATCTGCGCGGCCTCTGTCTTTTGCTTGCGCTTAAGCTCTTCTTCCGCCTCGGCGGCCTCTTGCTCTTCTTCCTCAGCGATGGCTTTGCGGGAGGCGTTGTAGTCGCGTGTCAGCTTCTTGATCGGGGTATCTTCGACTTCGCTGGTGAAGTTGTGGGAGAGGATATCGTCAAGGGAGCCTTCGCCCTCTTTGCCTTTCTCATCGAAGGTGGAGAGATAGTAGGGGAGAAGGTCGCAGGTTAGGATGAAGCTGGAGACGCTATCTTCATTCTCACCAAGGCTAAGCAGGGCATTGGTTTCTCTTTCGATGGCGTTTTCGACGTCGTTATGGAGGACGCGATTCTGCTTCTTCGCGAGGTCATAGAGCTTATCGAAGCATTCGAGCTTGGATTCGCTAAGATACTTCTCGCCTTTATGCCTGCTGGCGTAGAAACGGATTTCTTCGCCAGTGGCGCGGAGAGTGTAAGGAGTGCCTTCGCTAGGATCGATCTTGTTATAAAGGATTGGGAGGAGCGGGCATTTCTCCAGCATGTAGCCAGGGATGCCGCCGATATCCCCTTCCTCTAGATAGACCAAGACAAAAAGGTTCTGGGAGACGAAGGATTCGCCGTTAAGCTCATGGTCTTCGGAATAATCGGCAAGCAAGTCGCCTGCGCCTAGGAAGTAGGTGCTAAGGTCTTTGCTTTTGATGTTGGTGATGCCGAAGAAGGTGGATTTGCCTTCAGGATAGGCGGCGACGTTTTCTGGAAACTGGCTGAGGAAATCGCTTCCCTCTTCGACAAGGGGACCGACGCCAGTCAGCGCGAGCTTCAAGCCTTCCTGGAAGGATTTTCTATCCTCCTCGGCGACGCCGGTGATGAAGAAGCAACGGGAATAGGCGAAGGCGCCAACAAGGCGGTTGGCCATCTGCTCATTGATGCTAAATCCTTTGGAAAGGAGAGATTCCACCAATGCCTGACGGATATTGGGGAAGACGATGTTGGGATCGAGGATGCGTTCGACTTTTCGCTTATTGACCTCGGCGACGCGCTTAGAGGGGTCGTCGACGATGTGGCGGACCTTCATCGGCGGGGCTTTGATCTCTTCGCTCTTGGTGACGGTGATGGTCTCTTCCGGAACGAGCTCTGGAACGAATCCCTCACGCACGATCTCGATCTTTTTGCGCCTATCGTCGCTATAGCCTCTGATCGTGAAGATCAAGAATGCAAAAAATCCGACGACGCTGACGCCAAGGAATGTGCCCCACATAAGGATGCTTGCTAGGTCTTCGCTTTGGGTGGCTGCTGCGCCGATTTCAGGAAGCAAGCCGATGATCGCAAGAATGATTGCGACGGCGAAGAGTAGCAGGAAAAGCACCGATAAGGCTCTCCAAGCGCCGTGCTTGGTGACTTTATCCGTGTTCTGGCGATTCAAATCCTGGGCATAGGAGATTTCGTCTGATAACTCTTGGTTATCGATGAGCTGTTGCTGTCTTTCGTCTAACATATCTGCCTCCTTTTAATACCCCAGTTTGGAATAAGGCACGATGGAACCCATATAGACCAGCACGGTGATGACCGCGATGGCGATAAGCAAAAGGGTAACGGCGATGCCGGTGCGCTTGCTGTAGAGATGGAATGGCTTAACGGCTTTGCCGTTTTCCTGCGCCTTATAGACTTTCTTTTCGGCGTGGCTAAGGTTATAGGGGGCAATAACGGGAGGGACGACGAATGCTTCATCGGTCCTGGCCTTCTTGATTTCGCCGTTTTCGCCTTCTGCCACGTGTTCGACGGCTTTCGGGGCCTCATAATGGGTGGCGCCGCCTAGATCGAACTTGGACCCGAGGACTTCGTAGTTGAAAGCTGCTGCGGAGGCGGGAAGAATCATCGGGGCATCGTAGGCCAAATCCTTTTCGACGCCGATGTTGAGGTCGTTAAGACGGATGGCGAAAGGGGCGAGGCCCTGCCTATTGCTGCTATAGGGCTGGATCTTAAAGACCGCGGAGGTGCAGACGCTTTTGCCAGAATTGTGGAAAGTCAGGAAGATGAAGCGCCTTTCCCCGTCGTCATAGATATCCGCATAACGGATATAGACGCCTTCTTCTTTTGAGGAGAAGGCAACGCGCTTAGTGAAAGAAGGGGTTAGCATGGTTATTTGCCTCCTCTCTCGTTGAGCACGTGAAATAAGCTTGTGCCTAACGCAATCAAGAACATGAGCAGTAAGCTGCCGATTAGGATGACGTAGCTAAGCAGGGGGTTAGGCGAATAGATGATGTCCCAGGCAAACCATTCCTTATCGACGATCGCATAGACCATCATTAGAGCCATGATGACGGCCGCGGTGGCAAAGAGCGCGGAAAGGAAGGAATAGAAGAAGATCCTAACGCCGGAGGTCTTGGTTAGGTCTGGGCCAGAAATCTCGTTGCCGTTAATGCGGTCGATGCGGATATAGGCCCCATAGGTCTTTTTGGGGAGAGGGACGCTAGCCATATTGCCGTCGATAGCAGGCAAGACGAGGGTGCTCGTGGATTTGGCTTTTCCGTTTAGGCCGTAGTTGATGATGCTGAGGGAAATCGATTCAACGCCTGCAGCAAAAGTGAGGGTAAGGGAATCTTTTTCCTTTTTGTTGGTGGAACGGTTGATGGAAGCATCGATGATGCCGCCGGGCAATCCTTCCACTTCTCCCGTGACGCGAACCATCGGGCGCTTTCCCAAAGCATTGGGGACAAGTATTATTCTTGGCACCAAGACCAGAAGAACAAGCATCAGCGGCACCACGAGAAGCGCAGCGTATTGAACGATGATGTAGGCCATGGATTACTTATCCTCCTTGGTCTCGCCAACAACGTCCAAAGGCCTGCCTTCTTCATCGTAAAGCGGAGTGATCTCGATATATCTGCCACGGTGGGTGACCGGGTCGACTTCATCTTTCTTGCCATAGATGACGACGTACTTGCTGGTATCACAGGTGTCGAGCATGAGCAAGTTGACGCTGACCATCCAAGCGGTGCCTAGGGAGCTTAGGAAAAGCAAAGCCCAAATGAAGCCGACGAAGGTGCAGAGGGTACCGATGACGTAATAGATGCGGGACATATCGCCGCCTTGCTTGGAGAGAGTTTCAAAAACGAAGGCCGCGATGAACCAGATGGCGAGCCACACGACCATGCTTAGGGCGTGGAGGAGATTGACGAGGAATAGCTTTCCGCCGTGGTCACGGGTGTACTTAACCGCGTTATAGGCAATATCGCCAACGCCCAGGGATTTGTTCTTGGCGTAGATGAATCCGCCAGCCTCGGCGGTGACGGCGACGACTAGCAAGGCGACGATGGCGAGGAAGCCGATGACGATGGAGTAGATGACCTGATAGATGAAGCGGCTCTCGTCGACGACGATGGTATAGGAAATTAGGCGGAAGCCATAGAACCAGATGAGGAAGAGAGAAGCCCCAACGGCGACGGTCACGCCTAAAACGAGAAGATAGAAAAGCAACAACGCGAAGTAGGATTTTCTATCCTCCGCTCCATCAAACGATTTGGAGAAGATGGCGTCTCCGGTCTCGTTAAGCATACGGGACATCGTGAAAGAGCTTTGCGCGAATAGCGGTGCGGGAAGCAGCGTTATCATCGCGACCGCACGCGCGATAAAATAAAAGAATCCGCTGATGCGCGCCGGCGTGTTTCCGCGATGAAAGCGACGCGAAAGCTTAGCGCCTTTGCGGAAGTAGAAGAAAGTTGACTTTCCCATGTTTTGATTCCCCCTGGAAGAATAATAGAAAGCCGGAAGTGTTTGATATGCGCTTCCGGCTTATGAAACCATACGTGCTTAAAGCGATGGATAGTCGCTATCGACGACGTTTGCTAGAGAGACGCTTCCTCTGGTCTCGAACTTGAGGTCGAGGCTGCCTTCGTAGGTCTCTTTGTCGGCATCGTTCATATTGACGGTGTAGTTGGGAACGAATCTGGCGCTTCCTTTGATGGAGGCGGAGACAATGCCGGCGGTGGTATAGGAAACGGAGACGTTGAGGTCTAGGGCTTCGATGACGCCTTTGACCGTTGCCTTGTATTTGTTTTTCACGGAGACGAGGGTGCGATCATAGAGCTCGTCGTCATTCTTAAGCGATCTCGCTTCGTCGCTTGCCATCCAAATGGCGACATTGGCGGCGGTATAGATGTCGACGATCTTATCGCGGTCCAAAGCTAAGTTCGTGGTGGTGGTATCGCCGGTCTTGGAGAAGGTTAGATAAGATTCGCCGAACTGCCGGAACTGCGCATCGTCGAATAAATCAAAAGTGAAGGTGATCGGCAAATCGTTGAGGCCGCGATAGGACCACTTTCTGCCTGCGTCTTTGGCAACCGGGTAATCTTCGCCTTTGCTGATGAGAGCGAAGTCTTTGACGCGGCTGAAGTCCATGTAGGCGACATTATCCCTCGCGGAGATGTTGATTAGCGGGTCGGTGGCGGAGACTTTCTCATAAGCGGTGACGCCGTCTTCCTTGTAATCGATGTAGAGGAAGGTAGAAGCGCTGCCATTGACATCGGCCTGGGCTTTGGCGATGAAAGCGGGGCTAATTTCTTCAAACTTCTTCGGACGAGTGCCCATGGTGAGGTCGGCCGAGAGATTGGTGATAGCGATCTCGCCCTGCTTGGTATTGCCTAGCTTAGAGGAGAGGGAGACGTTGCCGTTGGCGCGATAGCCGACAACTTCCTTGGCGGCCTCGGCGTCCATGGCGTGGTTGAAGGCCTCAAGGTCTTCGCTGGAACCCTTGCGGAAGGAGTCCGCGCTGAAGTTGCAAGAGGCGAGTAGTAACGAACTGGAAAGCAAAACAACTGCGGGTTTCAATTTCATGATTAATGCCTTTCTACAATTTGTTATCTCTAGATTACTCGCTTTTAAAAGAAAAGGAACTTTGGAATCGAGGCGAATGGTCCGCTAAAAGACACGCAAAATCATGCGGATTGAATGAAAAAGCCGATTTCACCGAAGAAATTTTGCTTTCTTATCTAGCGAGGCAAAGTGCTAAAGAAGTGATAGTTGTCCTATCGAAAAACTATAGAAAAACTTTTTAGGAAAAATTACGGAATATAAAGAAAAAAGCAGAGATTTCATCTATTTTTCTTTTATGTGGAGAGATGGTTCAAAAAGGATGCTTGAATTCGTTGGCAAGCCGCCGAAGCGATTGCCTAAAGTAGTTGCTGATGTTCATGATATTTTTTATTGAGATGGAATTTTGGTGGTGGTGGCTGCAACAAAGGATATGGAAAAACGAAAAATGGCCGAAATTTTGCCTTGCGTTAAACAAACAATAACGATGTGTTCGCCTATGGCACGATATTAGGTGACTTCACATTCAGCAAAGCTATACTAGCGCGGTAAAGGAGTTCGCATAAAAATGAACAAAAAAA
>CADCPN010000016.1 GCA_902803375.1 uncultured Erysipelotrichaceae bacterium
CGTCAACATCCGCACCTACGACGAAGATGGCGGCAAGGTCAACAACTACCTTACCCTTGCCGGAACCTTGTTCCAGCACGAAAACGGCGTTGCCTTTCAGGCCATCATGATCGTGTTCTGGCTAGTCATGCCTCTAATTGGCATCATCTTTGCCGCCCTTCGCAACGTGAACAAGAACTTCTCCGCTGCCGCTATGTTGGTCTTCTTGCTCTCTGGCATTCTTACCTTTGTCAGCAAAGAGCTTGCCGGCTATTTCATGGGTGGTTCCGTCCACGACACCTATTTCGCTGCCGTCTGGATGCCGATCATGCTCTTCGTCGCCTCATTCATCATGCTCATCGATGGCTATGAGAAAGACCAGTATTCCGTTAAGGATCTCGCCGAAAGCGGCATGCTCATCGCCATGTCTTTGGTTCTTAGCTTCCTCAAGATTGCTGAAATGCCTACTGGTGGCTCCGTTAACCTACAGATGCTTCCCCTCTTTATCCTCGCCCTTCGCCGTGGACCCCTTAAGGGCTTCATCGGCGCCGGTATCGTCTATGGCTTGATCGCCTGCCTTACTGATGGCTATGGCCTTGCCACCTTGCCGTTTGACTACATCGTTGGCTTTGGCTCCTGCGCAATCCTTGGCTTCTTCAATAAGCTAATCCTCAGCAAAGAGCAGAGAGGCTATAACGTTAAGGGAGAAATCTTCCTCTTCATCGGCGGTGCTCTCGCCTGCTTCGGCCGCTTCATCGGTGGCACCGTCTCCTCTATGGCCCTCTATGGCTATGCCTTCGTCCCTGCCGTAGTTTATAACGCCCCCTATATTTTCATCTCTGGCGGCGTCGCCATCGTCATCCTCATGGCTCTATATGGACCTTTGGCCGCTCTCAACTATAGACACCCCTCTTCTGAGACCGCTCTATAACGCCATATTTTTCCAAAATATACAAAAATGGACCCCTTGTATGCTTTAAGGGGTCTTTTTTTACTGCTCCAAACTAAAGTTTGGTTATAAAATTGCACTACGTGATATAGTTTCTCTAACATTTGAGGACACACCATGGAAGATCCAGAAAAGAAAACTCCGGAAGAGACTGCCCCTGAGGCTGCTTCCGATAATGCAGAAAAAGAGACTGCCACGGTTTTAGAAGAAAAACCCGCCCCCGCAAAAGAGGAAGACGATTTCCTAGACGACGTCAGGGCGGAAGAGGTTTCGGAAAAGAAGGCCAAAAAGGCCGCCAAGGAAGAAGCCAAGAAAAAGGCCGCCGAGCAGAAAGTCGAAGAAGAGAAAGCCGAAGCGGCGCTCCACCTCGCCAAAGAAGACCAGGGCAACGAAGACTTCAAAGCCATCCCTGCTGGCGCAAAAGGCACTTACGAATATCCAGAAGAGCACCTTGCCGCCATCGAAGCAGGAAGAAAGGCTTGGAACAAAGACTACAAGAAGTGGTCTGTGTGGAAAGTCGTCATCTCGATAGCGTCGCTTGCCCTTATCATCGCCGGCTGGGTCATCCCCAGCTTGGTCATGAAGGAGAACGCCGGCAGCGTTCCACTATACGTTGCCCTTGGCTGCGCCGTCTTTGCCATCCTCGTCATGCTCGTTTATGGCGCCATCCAGAAGAAGAAAGGCAAAGAGATCATCCGCGATTACTTCAACGTCTATTACAACAACCTCAACGCCTATGTCTTTGATGGCCTAGAGATTGAGAATCTCCGTGGCGACGTCGACGCCAAGATCACCAAAGAGGAATTCACGGCCAGCGGTCTCTTCGCCAAGACCACCTCTGTCGGTTCTAGAGAGAACATCACCTTCACCTATAAAGGGATGGATTGTGCGCTCACCGATGCCGCCTCTCAGGAAGATACCGGCAACCGTGGCCTCCGCACCACCTTCGTCGGCAAATACCTCCGTACCCACAATACCTTCGAGGGCACCGATGAAGGGCTCGTCCTTTATTTCAAAGGCAATGACCGCGCGCTCCCGCCTGCGGGACTAAGCAGCCTCAATCTCCTTGAGGAAGCCAAATACTTCAATATCTATGGCCTTGCCGCGGATAAGAAGAAGCTCACCTCTGAGCAGCTTTCCGCCCTTAAGTCCATCGATACCGGCAAATTGCTTGTCGACGTCACCGTCGTGATCAAGCCGGGCAAGACCTATTGGTATCTAGGCTATGAAGACACCTTGATGGTCCTTCCGAACCAGGATCCGTTCAACCCGAACTACGCCCTCGTTTATAAGAAGCAAATCGCCAAGATCCTAGAGATCGCCGCCGCATTGAATTAAGCAACTAGAAGGCCCCCTAACCGGGGCTTTCTTTTTGTATGCACGCCCTCAACGTTTGTGTTGACAAAATGTAATCGAAATGTAGATGGGTCCCCCTTTGCTTTGCGGCGAAAAAACATTACGGAGGTTTCACGATTTTCTCTTTGGGCATATAATGCCATCGGAAAGACGGAGTGGCCCTCCGGCTCGTTCAACTCGTTATGAATAATTCGCAAAACTTCACAAATCCAAAATTTAAGCGTTGGATTAAGGTCCAAGCCTACAAACACGATGGTCTTTTGCATCGCCAATGGAGCCCAGCTTATCTAGTCGAAGAGACCGATGATTATTGGGCTTTGGCCTCCAAGGCCTCTTCCGTCACCGAAAGCGATGGCAGGAAATGGGTTACCAAGGAGCGCGCCGTCTTCATCCTCTTCAAAAAGCGTTGGATGAATGTTATCGCCATGTTTAAGCAGGACAGGGGCATCTGCTATTACGTCAACATCGCCTCTCCGACGATTTCTGACAAAGGCTACCTCAAATACATCGATTACGATCTCGATGTGAAACTTTATCCGGATGGCATGGAAAAGACGCTGGATGAGAACGAATATGAGCGCCACGTCCAGACCTATGGCTACCCTGCTGACCTTAGCGCCGCTGTGGAAAAATCCGCATCCGAAGTTAAGAAAACGATCGCTTCCCATGTCTTCCCGTTCGTGGATGAAGATATAGAAGCCCTATATCGCAAATTCCTATCTGACAACAAACCTGTGACTCGTTGAGAGCACAGGTTTTTCGTATATAGTTGCAAAGCAACTCTATTCGTTGCGAGAAAGTGTATACTCTTGCGGGGATTAACCTATGGAATTCACGTTGCACACAAAGAACAAAGAAGAAACCAGAAAGCTAGGTAAGCTTCTAGCTCCCGAATTTGAGCCCGGGGATGTCGTCTTGCTCAAAGGCGATCTCGGCGCGGGGAAAACGACTTTCGTCAGTGGAGTCGCTGAGGGATTGAACGTCAAAGACGACGTCATTTCTCCGACTTTCAATATCATGAAATGCTACTTCCACGGGACGCTCCCGCTATATCACATCGATGCTTATCGACTCGAAGACCAAAATATTGAAATCGGCCTAGACGAGTACATCGAGGGGGATGGCGTCTGCTTCATTGAATGGCCGCAATTCGTTGAGAAATTGCTTCCGGATGAATGCATGGAAATCATTTTGAAGAACGAGGGCGGAGATGCGAGAGAGATCACCCTCGTCAGCCCGAATTCCCATTTCGACTCCCTCATCGAGAAAGCTAAGGAGAACTTCTAATGTACGCTTTATTGTTGGACAGCTCCGATAAGAATCTCACCGTTGGCCTTAGCTGCGATGGCAAGGTTATCGATGTCATCTCTTATGAGGCGTGGCAGAAACAATCCGAGTTCATGATTCAAGAAATCAAGAACCTCATGGTCAAGCACAATTTGACCCGCAATGACTTCAATGCCGTCGTCTGTAGCAAGGGCCCTGGCTCTTATACCGGCGTTCGTATCGCCATGACCATCGCCAAGACCATCGTCTTCGCGCTCAACATCCCGCTATATCTCGTCAGCAGTTTGGAAGTCTTGGCCAATTTCGAAAAGCCGTCCATTTGCTTGATGAATGCCCGTGGCAAACGCTCCTATATGGGCGTTTATGAAAAAGGCAATGTTTTAATGGCTGATTGCATCAAAGAGAATTCTGACGTCTTGGCTTATATCGCCCAACATCCGGAATATGTCGTCTGTGGCGACACCGGCTATCTTGGCGTGGAAGGCTTCACTTCTGACCTTGTTTCCATCATGGCTAACTCCCTTGATGACAAACACCAGGAAGAAGAGCCGCTAGGCGCTAAGCCGATTTACCTGAAAGACAATTATGACGAAGGCCATTTCAAGACCATCGTCAGAAAGATGCTTCCGAGCGATATGGATGCCGTCATGGCCATCGAAAAGGAATGCTTCGGCGCCGAAGCTTATTCTGAGAAGCAGATCGCTTATGACCTAAACGAGAACCCCGTGAGTGCGATTTACTGCGCGGTCGTCGATCACGAAGTCGTTGGCTTCATCGATTTCATGATCACCTTTGATTCCGCCTCCATCACCCAGATCGCGGTTAAGGAAAGCTTCCGCAAGAAAGGCATTGGAAACCTTCTCATCGGTCAGCTCATCAAGGATTGCGAATCCAAAGAGGACCACGTCGATTTCCTCACCCTCGAAGTCAGGAAATCCAATTTGACCGCCCAGTCTTTCTACAAGAAGCACAAATTCCAGAACATCACCGTCAAGAAGAACTATTACTCTGATGGCGAAGACGCCATCTACCTAGTCAGGAGCTTATAAAATGGCCAAGATCCTTGCAATTGAATCCAGCTGCGATGAAACCGCAGTTGCTATCACCGATGACGGCAAGCTCCTTGCCAACGTCGTTGCTACCCAAATCGCCGTTCACGAGAAGTTCGGCGGCGTCATGCCGGAAATCGCTTCTCGCCTGCACACCGAGAACATCACCGTCTGCCTTACCCAGGCCCTGGACGAAGCCAAAGTTAAGATGGAAGACATCGACGCCATCGCCGTTACCCGCGGCCCTGGCCTCATCGGCTGCCTCCACGTCGGCTTACAGGCCGCCAAAACCTTGGCGATGCTCTATGATAAGCCGCTTATCCCTGTCCATCACCTTGCTGGTCACATCTATGCCAACGAGTACGTTGGCCAGTTTGAATTCCCGCTTCTTTGTGTCGTCGTCTCTGGCGGCAACACCGAGCTCGTTGTCATGCGCGATGAGATGGACTTCGAGATCATCGGCGAGACCAAAGATGACGCCATCGGCGAGTGCTACGACAAAGTCGCCCGCGTCCTCGGGCTTCCTTATCCTGGCGGCTTGCCGATCGATCAGCACGCTAAGCTGGGCAAACACACCTATCAGCTCCGCGAACCGGATAGCCCGGCTGGCAAATACGATGTCTCCTATTCTGGACTTAAGACTCAGGTCATCAACTTGGTTAATTCCCTGAAACAGAAGGGGACCCCGGTCAATATCGATGACATGGCCCGCTCCTTCCAGGATGTTGCCGTTGGCATGATCATGGATAGGGCCCTCAAAGCCATCCACGACTTCAAGGCCAAACAGGTCGTCTTGGCGGGCGGAGTCTCCGCCAACAGCTATCTCCGCGAGCAAATGTCCAAAGCTCTTGAAGGCAGCGATACTAAGATCATCATTCCACCGCTATGGTGCACTACTGACAACGCGGCAATGATCGCCAAAGTCGGCGAGCATCTTTACAAGAAAGGCATCTTCGCCGATCTTGATCTCGGTGTTGACCCCAACTGGAAGATCGACCACTGGATGGACTTCAAAAACGAATAATGGAATAAAGTCGGCGCTCGCTGACTTTTTCTTATTTCGTACAAAATGCAGGAAAAAAACGAAGAAAAGCGACCGACAAAAGTCTTTCTTCTCTTTTCGGTATCTACCGAAAATGCGCGCCCGTGCTTATAATCAAACCGCTATGCAACCAAAAGCTATTACTGTATCGGAGCTCTATGCTCGCTTCGCTGCCGGCGAAGACCTTACCAAACTCGGCGAAATCATTGTGGAAGGCTGGGTCCGCACCAACCGCGACTCCGGTTCCATCGGCTTCATCTCCCTCAATGACGGAAGTGCCTTCAAGGCCATCCAGATTGTTTATAACGATAAACTAACGAATCATGAAGTCATCAGCCACCTTCTTACCGGTGCCGCGATTCTCGCCAAAGGCGAAATCGTCCTCACCCCAGGCATGAAGCAGCCATTCGAACTTCACCCGACCGTCATCGAAGTCCTGGGAGACGTCGACCCGGATTACCCGCTTCAGAAGAAGCGCCACTCCCTTGAGTACCTGCGCGAAATCGCCTATCTACGTCCGAGAACCAATACCTTCGAAGCACTTTATCGCGTTAGAAGCGTTCTCGCTCGTGGCATCCATGAATTCTTCCAGGACAGAGGTTTCGTCTATGTCCACACCCCGGAAATCACCGCCAATGACGCCGAAGGCGCCGGCCAGGTCTTCACCGTTATGACTCCGGACGAGAAAGGCAAACTCAGCGACACCGACTTCTTCGGCCGTCGTGCGAGCTTGACCGTTTCCGGACAGCTCCACGTTGAGGCTTTCGCTCTTGCCTTCCGCGATGTCTACACCTTTGGCCCTACCTTCCGCGCCGAAAAGAGCAATACCCCGCGTCACGCATCCGAATTCTGGATGATCGAGCCGGAAATCTGCTTCGCCGACCTTGAGGATGATATGGAACTTATGGAAGAAACCATCAAGTTCTGCATCCGCTACGTCTTGGAGAAGTGCCCGGATGAAATGGAATTCTTCAATGGCCCGTTCATGACCCCGGGTCTAAAAGACAAACTCAACAACGTCCTCGCCACTCCCTTCCGCAAGATGGAGTACACCGAAGGTATCGAGATTCTCCAGAAAGCCGTCAAAGATGGCCACAAGTTTGAGAACAACAACATCTATTGGGGCATGGACCTCCAGTCCGAACACGAGCGCTATCTCACTGAAGAGGTTGTTAAGGGCCCGATGTTCCTCATCAACTATCCGAAGGAAATCAAAGCCTTCTATATGCGCGAAAACGATGATGGCAAGACGGTAGCAGCGTGCGATTGCCTCGTCCCGGGTGAGGGTGAAATCATCGGCGGTTCTCAGCGCGAAGAACGCTATGACAGGCTCAAAGCCAAGATGGATGCCGTTGGCAACACCAAAGGCCTTGAATGGTACCTCAACCTCCGCAAGTACGGCGGCTGCATCCATTCCGGCTTCGGCATCGGCTTCGACCGCTTGCTCATGTACATTACCGGCATCACCAATATCCGTGATACCGAACCGTACCCGAGAACATCCTCTGCTCTTAAGTACTAATTCAAATTAAACAGAAATGGCTTACGATCCGAATTACCCATACGGGAACTACCCGAATCCGAATCAAGCTCCGGCGCAGCAACCGATGTCGCAGAATCCCTATGGCCAGCCTAGCCAGCCAATGCAGGGGTATTCCGCTCCCGGTTACCAAGCCCCGCAGCCTCCTTTTGCTTCGTCAGCTCCCCAGGCTCCTAACGGCGCCTATATGGGTAACGGATACGCAACCCCGACACCATTTCCAGATTCCAACGTCTTTGAGACAACAGAGAAGATGCCGGACGTCGATGAGGCGCAAAGAAACCTAGCGGCGAAGAGACTCTTCATCGTCATCCTCGTTTTGATCGGTATAGTCATTGGCTTTATCATCTGGGAGGTCGTCGAGCTTATACTCGCAGGAATCTAAGAATGAAAAAGTTCATGAAATTCGCCCTTTTAGGCGCTTCCTTGCTTACCCTTGCCGCTTGCGGATCTTCTGGTTCCAGCAAGAAGTGCACCGGTGATGGCGGTGTGTGCAGAATCGGCGACGAAAAAAGAAAAGAAGCCATCCATGTGGCCTCTTATTTTAAGGAATAATCCATCAATCCGAAGGCGGCAATGGCTGCTCAGGAGTAATCTTGATATCTTCATTAGCCTTGAATCCCTCAAGGCTTTTTTCGTAGATGGAGCGGGAATGGGTCTGAATCCACATGAAACGGGAGAAGTAGGCCTGGCAGACAACGGCAAAGTAGATGCCGCTGACGAGGAAGAAGGCGACTTCGACGTACTCAGGCAAATGCTCAACATAGAACACGGGTGCGCGTGAGACGGCTGGCCAATCGGAGATGAGGGTCATGCCAAAGACTTTAACGAAGCATCCAGTCCAATCGTATTCAAAGAATAGCTCGCTCCAAACGGCCCAGAGGTTTTCTCCCCATTTCTTGGTGACGATGTTGGAGATGATCCAAATGAGCAATCCAACCAGGCAAAGCAAGAATGGGGCGAGGGTCTGACGGTAGAGGATGCGATTGCTTTTTTTATACGCGAGCTTACGGAATTCCTGGGGAGTATTGACCACATAGGTGACGGTTGCGTCATGCATCATGGTGCCAGCCCGCTTAGCTTGATAGGCCATGGTTCTGCGGATGGCTACGCCGATGAGGGCGATGATGAAAAAGGCGATGACGGCAACGATACAGAGAATGATCAATGCCCTCTTATCGGTTTCGGTTAATGCTATGAATAGTGAGGAAGTCATTATTTGGTTCCTCCGTTATTTTCGGTGATGTCGGTAGTGGGAAAATCTTGTAATTTGACCCCCGTTTCGGCGTTATTCTGGGGTTCGGGCGCCGCGTTGATGACTGGAATCTGGGTATAGGGAGGTGTCTGCGGCTGCTGTGGGAGAGCCTGCTGCGGCTGTTGATACGGCTGGAAGGAATTCGGGGCTTGCGGTAGCGGCTGCTGGTATTGCGGCTGATAGGGCTGCTGGCCTAGCGGAGGAACCGGGGTTCCAGAAGGATAATAGTTCTGCTGGACATAGATGTTCTGAGCCGCGGGAGCGGCGTTGACATTTTGCTGAGCGTCCACGCCACGTTTCTTATCAAGGGCTCTTTGAAGGATATCGTAGGCTTTTTTATCTTCGGGGAAGGTCGGGAATAGGCTCTTTCCCTGGAAGAAATGGACAAGCATGATGATGAATTGAACGAGGAAATTGAAAACCCCGAAGATCGCGACGATCACGATGACGGCAAGGATGAGCGGGGACAAGACGGCATAGAGGACGCCGAGTCCAAATTCCTTCAGGACATTCATACTATTTCATTGTAGGGTCGGAGCGTTTTTTCCTCAATAAGAGGCAATGCAAAAATGAAGAAATGTCCGCGGCGAGGAAACCTAAACCGATTAGCAGTAGGCCGCAATACTCTGGCATTTTTCGATATAGAGCAGCGAAGAGGATTAATGCGATGAAGGCGCAAATTCCAAAGGCAATCCAAGAGACGATGGATACTCCATCGAAAAGGCGAGAGAAAGCGAATATCGACCAATAGATTCCAAATCCAAGGAAGACGTATCCGACGGTTGGGCTCAAGAAGGAGAAACCGAGAGCAACCGCAATGAAGAAAAATCCAAATAATGGATACATGGGTATGTTATTTCTCTCTTCTGGCATCTCAATTCCTAGGTGAGTAAGGCTGATGATTGCGAATAGATGGGCCAAGGTGACCTGAGCCAAGGCGTAAGCATATCCAAATAGCGGGAACACGATAGGCGCGGATGGGCTTTCCCCTTTATTCACAAACGTAAGCAAGGCGACTTCCATGTCCACGCCATAGATGGCTTTGATGAGGAATAAGCTGGCGATAAACAGAAGGAACTGCAATAAGGATGTGACGAAGATGTTAATCGAAGATGGAACTTTTCTATCGATGAGAATTCCATATAAGCCCCCAGTGAATAAGGAGGGGATCAAATAGAAGATGGTGTTAGTTATTTCCCAGGCGGAGACAGCCAAACTCACGCCTGCGGCTACAAATATATAGACCGGATAATAGCCCTTCTTGCAGAAAATCGCGACGAGCGCCGAGAGAAGAGGAATGACGAACATCAAGAATAGCGCGCCTAGCGGAAGGAGCGCTGAGAAAAGAGAAAATAGGCCGTCGATGCCTGCGACGATGGCGATGAGGGTCAGGTTTTCAACCGGGGTGCTTCTCTTCCTGAAGAAATTCATCGGCTTATTTTAATATGAGTTGAGGGGCAATGCCCTTTAAATCAAATAATCGAAGGAAAATAACCTTCTTTAGACATCGTTACTAAAGTACGCCTTTCTTTATTTATAAAGAAGTTCTCTACGGGTACAATAACAAGGCTTATGAAAATCGATTACGCTTCTCTTCTTAACGAACGCCAATACGAGGCGGTTACCACTTCGTATCAGCACGTCCGCATCATCGCTGGCGCGGGCTCTGGAAAAACCAGGGTCCTCACCTATCGCATCGCCTATCTCATGGAAGAACTCCATGTTGATCCATACTCCATCTTGGCGGTTACCTTTACTAATAAGGCCGCTGCCGAAATGAAGGAGAGAGTTGGCAAACTCGTCTCCAATGGCGCGAATTTCCTTACGGTCTCCACCTTCCATAGCTTCTGCGCGAGATTCTTGCGCCAGGAAGCCAAGTGGCTTGGCTACCCTTCCTCTTTCACCATCTTTGATGACGAGGATAGCGACAAACTTATCGTCGATATCCTTGCCGACCTCGGCTATCGCAAGAAGGATCCATTCGTCAAGCAGGTCAAAGAATACATCGGCCGCAAGAAGATGATGGGCATCTATCCCGAGGATATCACCATCACCAAAGAGTCCTTTGTTAATGAGAAGCAGGCTCTTTCCGCATATCTCGAATACGAGAACCGCAAGGCTAAGATGTTTGCTTTTGACTTCGATGACCTTATCTTGAAGACCATGCTCATTCTCGGCGAATTCCCCGAGGTGCGCAGAAAGTGGGCGATGCGCTTTAAGCACATCCTCGTCGATGAGTTCCAAGACACCAACGACACCCAGTACAAACTCCTTAAGTATCTTTGCACCACTGAGACTTGCCTCTATGTCGTGGGCGATCCCGACCAGACCATCTATACCTGGCGTGGTGCCAACCAGGGCATCATCTTGGATTTCCCACGTGAATTCCCGGACTACCAAGACATTGTCCTTAACCGTAACTATCGCTCCACCAAGAACATTCTTGATGCGGCAAACAAATTGATCGCTTACAACAAGAAGCGCGTTCCGAAGGACCTCTATACCGAGTCCGATGAAGGCGACCCGGTTACCCCGAAACGTTTCGATACCGCAGAAGAAGAGGCCAAGTGGGTAGTGGAGAAGATCATCGACCTCGCCTCCTCGACCTTCCCGCCGACCTATAGCAACATCGCGGTCCTTTATCGTTCCTCTTACGTCACCCGTCCTTTCGAAGCCGAGTTCGTCGCCAATGGCATTCCCTACCGAATCTTCGGCGGCCTTCGCTTCTATCAACGCAAAGAAGTTAAGGACGTGCTTGCGTATTTCCGCCTATTGCTCAACCCGCTCGATGACGTTTCCTTCGACCGCATCGTCAATGCGCCGAAGCGCGGCATTGGCGATACTTCCCTATCGAAAATCAAATCCGAAGCTCAGGCGTTGGGCATCTCTGAATACGACTACGCCCTCCATATTTCCGAACATCCGGAGACTGGACTTTCCACCAAGGTTTGCATGGCGCTTAACGTCATGACCAACAAGATGGAAGAGGCCAAGAAGAAGCTAAGCGATAACCTTGAGGTCTACTCCAAGGTCTTAAAGGACTTCATCACCGATATTGGCTACTACGAGTACATCGCAGAAGACCAGGGCATCGATGAAGATAGGGCGGGCAACGTTAACTCCTTGTTCGATGACATCAACCACTATATCTCCAACAATCCGGATTCCACTTTCGATGAGTATCTCCAGAACATCTCCTTGCTTACCAGCCAGGATGATATGAATGGCGGCAACTATGTCTCCTTGATGACCATCCACGTCGCCAAGGGTTTGGAGTTCGACAACTGCTTCATCATCGGCATGAACGATGGTGCCTTCCCCTCTGCTAGGGCGACGGCTGAAACCGGCCGCGATGGTATGGAGGAAGAAAGGCGTCTTGCTTATGTTGCCATTACCCGTGCGAGAAAGAAGCTCTACATGACTACGAATTCGGGCTACTCTTATGTAACCGATAGCCATGCTGCACCGAGCCAGTTCTTCAAAGAGGCTGGCGTGGAAATCCCAAGAGACGAGGGCTTTAGAAATTCCTTCGGCTCCTCTTCCTGGGGCCCCTCTTATGGCCGCAGCTACGGCGGAGGCTATGGCCGCTCCAAGCAGAAGACCAGCTGGTCTGGGTCCTCTACCGGCAAGTCCAGCGACTTCTTCGGAGATGGCGATTCCATCTCCCCGTTTGAAGAACATAATGTTAAACGTCCAGAAATCGATGTGGACGCGCCAAAGAACAACGGCATCACCGAATGGAAAGTTGGCGATCGCTGCACCCATGCTAAATTCGGCGAAGGCGAAGTCGTTGAAGTCATCGACGGCAACATCATCGTCGTCAACTTCGTATCCGCTGGAAAGAAGACCTTGCTCTCCACCCATCCTATGCTTACTAAACTCTCTTCCAAAGGAGGTATTGCCTAATGACTTTTGAAGAAGCGAAACAGCGCGTTGAGTTCCTAACCAAAACCCTAGAGCGCTGGAATTATGAATACTACGTTTTGGATAACTCCACGGCGACCGACGCTGAATTCGATCGCTACATGAACGAGCTGATCCTCATCGAACAGACTTATCCTGATCTCAAATACAAGAATTCCCCGACACAGCGCGTCGGCGGACAGGTTGCCAGCGAGTTCAAGAAGATCCCGCATAAGCGCTTGATGCTTTCTCTCAGCAACGTCTATAACGAAGACGATATGAGGGATTTTGACCGCAAGGTTCGCGAAGCTACCGGCAAAAGCGAAATCACCTACATGGGTGAAGTGAAAATCGACGGCCTTGGCATGTCCCTTATCTATGATCACGGCGAGTTGCAGTATTGCGTCACCCGTGGCGATGGCAACGTCGGCGAAGACGTTACCCAGAATGTTATCACCATCCGTTCCATTCCTCTCCATGTTGAGGAAAAGCGTCCTTTCGAGGTCCGCGGCGAAGTCTACATGCCAAAGAAATCCCTTGATAGGCTGAATGCTGAAAGGGAAAAGGCTGGTGAACCGCTTTTCGCCAATGCCAGAAATGCCGCTGCCGGATCCATCCGTCAGCTTGATAGTTCCATCGTCGCCAACCGTGGCCTCGATGCCTTCTGGTACTACCTTGTTAACGCCAGAGAACTCGATGAGCATATCCACAGCAAGTCTTTGGACTACCTCGATACCCTTGGTTTCCGCACCAACCACGAAAGAAGGATCCTGCACGGCGTGGAAGAGTGCATCGCCTATATCAATGAGATGACGAAGAAGCGCGATAGCCTTGATTACGACATCGATGGCCTTGTCTTCAAAGTCGACGATATCGACGAATACGAGAGCATTGGCTACACCGCCAAATCCCCGAAATGGGCAACCGCCTATAAGTTCCCGCCCAAAGAAGTCTCCACCAAACTATTGGATATCGTCCTCTCCGTCGGCAGAACCGGAAGAATCACCCCGAATGCTGTCCTTGAGCCGGTCCGCGTCGCGGGCAGCTTGGTCCAAAGAGCAACCCTCAACAATGAGGATTTCATCAAAGAGAAGGGCTTGATGATCGGCGATACCGTCGTGCTTAGAAAAGCAGCGGATGTTATCCCGGAAGTCGTCCGCCCTCTTATCGATCGAAGAGATGGTTCGGAAAAGCCGTTCGTCATGTCTGAGAACTGCCCAGAATGCGGCCAGCCTTTGACCAAGGTTCAGGGTCTCCATTATTGCCTTAACCCGGATTGCCCCAGCAGAAAGATTGAGGGCATGATTCACTTTGCTTCGCGCGATGCCATGGATATCGATGGCATGGGTGATGCGGTTGTGGAAGAATTGTTCGCGGAAGGGTTCCTCCACGACATCCCAGATATCTACCGCCTATATAACCACGGCCAGGAGATCAAAGAACTCGATGGCTGGGGAGAAAAGGCGATTGATAACATGTTCCATGCGATTGAGAACTCCAAGAAGCAGTCTCTAGAAAGGCTGCTCTTTGGCCTTGGAATTAAGGAAATCGGCCTCAAGACCGCTAAGACCTTGGCTCGTAAGTTTAAGAACCTCGATGCCTTCTTTGGCCTGTCTACGGAAGATTACCTAAAGGTTCCGGATATTGGGCCGGTCGCCGCCAGCAGCCTCTTCGCTTATTTCAACGAGCCGAAGAATCGCGGCATGCTCGAGACCCTCCGCCATGAAGGCGTCAACTTCGAATACACCGGCGCCGACATGGTCGACGTTAACAATTATTTCTACGGCAAGACCGTCGTTCTGACGGGAACCCTGCAGAGCCGTACCCGTGAGGAGATGACCGAACTCCTCGAAGGCATTGGCGCAAAGGTCTCTGGATCTGTGTCCAAGAAAACCGATATCGTCATCGCCGGGCCAGGCGCTGGCAGCAAGCTCGCCAAAGCGCAAGAACTCGGCATCCAAGTCATGGATGAGGAAGAAGCCAATTCCCACCTCTCCAATTTGCGCGGATAACCTTAAACCACGATGAAGGCAACACGAAAAATGCTGCCTTTTTCTTTAAAAACGAATATACCCACCCTGCGTTTTCCAAAAACTAGTTTTTAAAACGTTGCATGGCCTAGGGAAAGAGACGATTGGGTGATATACTACTCCGCGAAAGGCCCGATTTCTAAATGCTAAAGCATTAAGAAACACGGTGAAGAAATTATGAAAGAAATCAATCTCGATGTACTTCATGACGCTGCGCACCGCCTCCTTTTCGATATGAGCGAACAGGAATACGCTACGCTGCTTGAAGAATTTGGAGTTCTAACCAAACAGATGGCTATGATCGGAAAGATCGAAGGACTAGATAACTATGCTCCTATGACTTTCCCCTTCCCCTGCGAAACCGACTTCCTCCGCGAGGACGTCGCCGCCGAACCTCTTAGCAGAGAGGACGCACTTAAGAACGCCGGAAGCGTTCAGGACAACGAAATCAAGTTGCCGAAGGTGGTTGGCTAATATGAGTTACTTAGATTTATCCATTCGTGAAATCCACCAGGCTTTGGTGGAAAAGAAAGTCACCCCGCTTGAGCTGACCACGGAGGCTTTAAGAAGAGCAAAGGAGAACACCGATAACGCGTTCGAATTCATCAACGAAGAAAATGCTCTTAAGGAAGCCGCCGCTCTCACTGAGCCGGAAGTCGACAATCTCCTTTGGGGCATCCCCTACGTCTGCAAAGACAACTTCTCCACCAAGGACATTCCGACCACTGCTTCCAGCAATATTCTCAATGGCTATGTCCCTCTCTTTGACGCCGCTGTTGTTGAAGACCTCAAGAAGAAGCATTGCATCATGATCGCCAAGTCCACTTTGGATGAACTTGCCATGGGCGGCACCGGCACTACCGGCCACCTCGGCAAAACCTTCAATCCGTGGGACCCTAGCCATAAGCACATGATCGGTGGCTCCAGCTGCGGCAGCGCCGCTGCCGTTGCTGCCAGCATCGTTCCGTTCGCCCTTGGTTCCGATACCGGCGACTCCGTCCGTAAGCCTGCTTCCCTAGCTGGCCTAGTCGGTATGAAACCGACCTGGAGCAGAATCTCCCGCTTCGGCCTATTCCCGTTTGCGCCGAGCCTTGATCACGTTGGCTTCTTCACCAGAAATGCTGAAGATAGCGCAATCCTTCTAGAGGCCCTCTCTGGACGCGACGATAGAGATGCCACCTCCTCTTCCCGCCCGGTGGAGAATTACACCGCCGACATGGGTAAGCCCGTGAAGGGCAAGAAGATCGCCGTCATCAAGGAAATCGTTGATTCCATTTCCAACAAGACCGTCCGCGAGGCTTTCGATAAATCCCTTAAGGCCTTGGAAGAACAGGGCGCAATCATCAATTACGTCAACTTTGGAATGGAAGAACTCGAGTCCATCTATGCGACCTATATCGTCATCTCCTGCGCTGAGGCGACTTCTAACGATGCCAATCTCGATGGCATCAAGTTCGGCCCGTTCTATCAGGGCAAGACCTATGAAGAGGTCATGAGCAACGCCAGGACCAAAGGCTTCTCTGAGCTTATCAAAAGACGCTTCGTCATCGGCAGCTTCGCCCTTATGAGAGAGAATCAGGACGTCCTCTTCCTCCGCGCTCAGAAAAACCGCGCCAAGCTTGTTGCTAAACTTAACGAAATCCTTTCCGCTAACGATGTCATCTATGTCCCGGCCGCTCCGGGAGGTGCGGGACTATTCGATAGCAACGGCGATAAGCTCTCCGATGAATACCTTATCGCCGACAACCATCTTGCCCTTGGCAACTTCGGCGGTCTCCCGTCCATCACCATGCCGTTGACCTTCGTCGATGGCCTACCGGTTGGCGTCAACTTCATGGCAGCCGCTTTCAACGAGAAAGAGCTTTACCAGATCGCCAGCCAATACGAAAAGCTTAGCGGTCTCGCTGGTCTTAGCGCGGTCAATAAGAAAGGAGGAAATTTCTAATGAACTTTGAAGCAGTCATCGGCCTTGAAATCCACGTTCAGATGAAGACGAAGAGCAAGATGTTCTCCGCCTCCCCGAACGCATTCTCCAAAGAGCCAAATACCGAAGTTACCCCTTTCGACATGGCCTTCCCTGGAACCATGCCGGTCGTCAATAAGCAGGCCGTCATCAACGCCATCCGCGTTGCTAACGCCCTCCATATGGAAATCGACCACACCCTTTATTTCGATAGAAAGAACTATTTCTACTCCGACCTTCCGAAGGGATTCCAAATCACTCAGCAGGCTCGCCCGATCGGCAAGAACGGCTACCTTGAGATCCTTGATCGCGATGGTAACCTCAAGCGCATCAACATCGAGCGTATCCACATGGAAGAAGATACCTGCAAGCAGTTGCACTTCGCCGATTATTCTCTCCTCGACTATAACCGTGCAGGCACCCCTCTTGTGGAAATCGTCTCCATGCCTGAACTCCGTTCCGGCACTGAAGCCATGCATTATGTTGAGGCTATCCGCAACATCGTCGTCTACTCCGGCACCAGCGATGGCAAGATGGAAGAAGGCTCTCTTCGCTGCGACGTCAACGTCTCCTTGCGCCCCTATGGCGTGGAGAAGTTTGGCACCAAGGTCGAAATCAAGAACATCAACTCCTTGAAAAACATCGAAGCCGCCCTCGACTATGAAATCGCCAGACAGAGCGCCATGCTCCTCTCTGGTCAGGAAATCCGCCAGGAGACCCGTCGCTTCGATGAGGCCACCGGCAAAACCGTCATGATGCGCGTCAAGACCGATGCCGTCGACTACAAATATTTCTGCGAGCCGAATATCGCTCCGATTGCCCTCAGCAATGAGTTCGTTCAGAATGCCATCGATACCTGCCCGGAACTCTATGATTCCAAAAGAGCCAGATACCTCGCCGCTGGACTATCCGCGACCGACGCCGACATCATCCTCTCCGATTTGAATATGGCGAAGTTCTTCGAGAAGGCCTCCGAGGGAGTCAAATCCCAGAAGACCTTGGCCAACTGGCTCATCGTCGAAGTTAACGCCATCCTTAACAAGAAGGGCATGTCCATCTCCGAATTCCCGCTTCCGGCGGAAGCTCTCACTAAGCTCTGTAACATGCAGGATGATGGCTTCACCCACAAGCAGTGCACCCAGATCTTCAACTATCTATTAGAGAACGAAGAGACTGATGTCGAAGCCGCAAGAGCGGCATTGAAGATCGAGAAGATGGTTCAGGATGACAACCTTGTCCTCAGTCTCGTCACCGAGACCCTCGATGCCAATCCGCAGTCCATCGCCGACTTCAAGGCTGGCAATGGCCGCGCCATGGGCTTCCTCATTGGCCAGATCATGAAGAAGGCAAAAGGCAAGGTTAACCCGGCTGATGTCTCTCGCGTGATGAATATTGAGATCGCAAAAAGATAACCATGAAAAAAGAGATTGAAGAGTTGAGGGAATACCTCCAAAGCGTCAAAGAATTTACTTTGCCCAGATATAAAGAACTGCCTAACGTGGATCTTTATATGGAGCAGGTTCTTAAATATGTAAACGGGGCCCTTAACACTCTTTCTCCGGAGGATGAGAGAGTTCTCACCTCCTTCATGGTAAATAACTATGTCAAAGCAAAGATGGTGTCCGAACCGGTCAAGAAGAAGTACTCCAAAGACCAGATTGGATACCTCATTGCGATCACCCTCATGAAGACCACCATCTCCATGGCGGATATGTCCTTGTTGCTGGAGCTTGATACCAACGTCTCCAAAGACCAGGAAAAGATCTATAGCTTCTGGTGCGATGTCGAGAGCAAGATCTTGGGAGACACCACCTCCAAGACCTCCGCGAAGCTCGAGCAGATCAGCCGTATCTATGAGCACGACGTCAAGCTAAAGAAGCCTAGCGCCGACTCTGATGCCAACAATGCGTTGGCTTTGCTCGCATTGCGTCTTGCAATTCAAGCGCAGGCGAATAAATTATTGTCCGACTATATCATCTCCATCCTGCGCAAATCGATGCATGGAGAGGAAGCCGATGCCATTGAGTCCAATCCTACCCGCAAACAGCTGAAGCATGAGGCGATTGCCGGCAAGAAAGAGGCGAAGCGCGTCGCTTCCGCCAAGGCGGTGAAGAGCAAGAACGTCAAAAGGAAAAAGGCGGAGCAGGAGAAGAGAGATTTAGCAGAAAAGGCAGCCGATGAACTCTCGGAAGCCTTAAAGAATTAAGAAAGCAGGTAACATGGAAATCAAAAGAGTGCTCGTCACGGGCGGAACCGGATTCATCGGTTCTGAGACCGTCATTAAGTTGATCGAAGCCGGATATGATCCGGTCATTGTCGATAATTTGTCCAATTCCAAAGACGCCGTCATCGGACGCATCAAGACCATCACCGGCGTTCGCCCGACCTTCTATAAAGTCGATTGCTGCGATGAAGAAGCCTTCCGCAAAGTCTTCGAAAAGGAAAAGTTCCAGGCCGTTATTCACTTCGCCGGACTTAAGGCCGTCGGAGAATCCGTCGTTAAGCCGATCGAATACTATTCCAACAACCTTGAATCCACCCTTGTCCTCCTCAAGCTCATGAAGGAATTCGATGTCCGCAACATCGTCTTCTCCTCTTCTGCGACCGTCTATGGCGTTCCAAAGAGAGTCCCGCTTGTCGAGACCGATCCCGTTGGCTCTGCCACCAACCCCTATGGTGAGACTAAGATCATGATTGAGAGAATCCTCACCGATACCCAGTTTGCCTGGAAGGACCTCAACGTCGCCCTCCTTCGTTATTTCAACCCGATCGGCGGACACCCCTCTGGACTTCTTGGCGAAGATCCTAACGGTATCCCCAACAACCTAATGCCATATATCTGCCAGGTTGCCGTCGGCAAGCGTGATCACCTCCGTATCTGGGGTGACAACTACCCGACTCCTGACGGCACCGGCGTTCGTGACTACATCCACGTCCTAGACCTTGCCGAAGGCCACGTCGCTACCCTTAAGAAGCTTGCGACCGACCCCGGACTTGTCATCTATAACCTCGGCACTGGCAAAGGCACCTCTGTCCTAGAGATGGTTCATGCCTTCGAGAAAGCTACCGGGGTCAAGATTCCCTATACCATCGAAGCCGCCCGCGCAGGTGATGTTGCCACCAACTACGCCGCAACCGATAAGGCCTTCAATGAACTCGGCTGGAAGGCGAAGTACAACATCATCGACGCCTGCCGCGACGCCTATAACTTCCAGAAGAAGAATCCTAACGGCATCGAATAAGTTCTTAAAACCAATAGGCCTCATGAAACCCATGGGGCTTTTCTAAGCGGTTTCCATTAGGAAATCGTACACGTCTGCATTATCTTTATTTTCATGTTCTCCATCTTCGCTTCTACAAATGGCATCTGGATCACCGTCTTCTCCGTCGGAGGAGCTGGCTTGGTTTTGGTTTTGGCCTATGTTGCGCAAGCCTTGGTGAAGAACGGAGACTTCGAAGGCTCTATTCGCCGCATGGCCTACCTCAATTCCCATGAAGTGAAAGCCACGGTGAAGTTCTCTTCCACCAACAAAAGAAGCAGGGAGTTCTCCGATATCTACCTAGGCGCGCGCATTAATGGGAAAATCGTCCGAGTAACCGGGCTTGCCGCGATGCCGCTTAGCAACGCGGATAAGAACGATTTCCTGCTTAAGTCGGGAAAAGGATATGGCTTGGTTGTGACCCCCAATTCCAAAATCGAAGCAATCCTCGATTTCGAAATTCCGGAGGAAGATGACATCCGCAAGTTTGAGGAGACCTTTATCTGCGCCACCAACGAACGTGGCAAAAAAATAAAAGCTAGCTTCGAGTTGGCTTCTACCAAAACGCAGACGCTTAATTTCAAAAAGTTTTAGTGTCTGGTGCTATCGCTAAAGCATTCGCAGAACCTTGCCGCAAAGCTTGGTTCTGCTTTTTCTTTATATAGATGGGGCAGGGCGCCGAATTGCTCCATGCGGAAGCTGGCGATGCCTTTTACGCGTTCTTCGCTATTGAGAATGGTCACCCCGCTCGGGAGAGCGACGGTGCCGTGCCATAGCGGCATCGGCGGAATCCCCAAAAGATGGGAAAGCAATACACATTCGACACCAAAATGGCAGAAGAAGGCAATACGGTGGTGGTTTTCGTTGGTCACTTTGTAGTGGCGGCCTTCCCTTTCATAACCGTTTTCCGCAAGGATAGCATCCAGTCCTTTGCAGCGTTCTTCAAAAAAAACTTTGATATCCGGCGAGGCGGCAAAACCCTTTCCAGACATCCAGGAATCGAGGGAGTAGAAGTCATTGATTTCCGTCCATTCTCCTGGAAACCAATCCCATGCACATTTGTTGCCGGCGTGTTCGACATGAGCATCAAACTCTCTTAGCCAAGCTTCCGTGACGATAGGAAGATTTAAAGCCTTTGCCGTTGGCTCCGCGGTTCTTTGGGCTCTCCCTAATGGAGAGCAATAGATCTTCTCAATGCCTTCATCCTTTAGAAACTTGGCCAATGCGGCGGCTTCCTCAAATCCTTTTGGGGTGAGGCTATCGCGCTCATAATCGGGCTCGGCGTGGCGGACAATGTAAATTCTCATGCCCCAATTATACTCGGCGATATTCGGTAACAAATAGATGGGGATGGTGTATCATTATTTTGAATAAGCCAGCGATGGCAATACATAAAGAAGGAATACTCATATGGAGCAATTTGAAGTTTCCCTATCCACGGGCGAAAAACTAAAAGGCTGCTATTGGCCCGCTGAAAATGCGGCGGCAAACCTCACCATTCAGACCGGCATGAACGAACATGCCTCCCGTTATGATGACCTTGCCAAATGGATGAATGAAAGGGGCGTCAATGTCTGGTGCCTCGATGCCTTTGGCCAGGGTCTCAATGCCGAAAGCGTCGAAGCGCAGGAGCGTTGGCCGGAAGACGGCTTTGCCAAAAACGTTGAGGGCATTCACCTCATGACCGCTCTCGCCAAAGAGAATGGCTTGCCCACTACCCACATGGGACATTCCATGGGAAGCTTCATGACCCAATCCCTCATCCAGAGGTATCCCCATTTCACCGATAAGGTCATCATCTGCGGATCCAACGGCGGTCAGGCTGCCATGATGAAAATGGGATATGCCATGGCCAAGATGCAGGTTAACAAGAAGAATTGGAACGAGCCGAATAAGACTCTTTCTAGTCTTGGACTAGGCGGATACACCAAAGCCGTTAAGAACCGTAAGACCGATCTCGATTGGCTCTCCTACGATGAGGAAAACGTTAAGACCTACATCGCCGACCCCTATTGTGGACACGAGAACACCAATGGCTTCTGGCTTGAATTCCTTAAGGGCATGGCAACGATTTGGACCAAAAAGTGCCTAAAGACCATCAGCCCGGATGAGAGGATTCTTCTTATTGCTGGCGAAGAAGATCCGGTTGGCCGTAACGGCAAAGGACCGAAGTGGCTTGAGAAAACCTATAAGAAACTTGGCGTCAAAGACGTTGCCTTGATCCTCTATCCCCATATGAGACACGAGATCCATAACGAGACCGAGCATCTCAAAGTCTACGAAGACCTACTGACCTTCATTAAAAAGTAAGCCAAGACCAACCCGCTTTCTGAGCAAGGCGGGTTTTGTTTTGTATAGACGGGGCGAATAAATATTCTTTTCGTTGAAAAGAAGGGAATGTATCATTAAAGGCATAATCAAGAGATATTAAAACGATATGGTCATTGGTTTCTTCCACGCAAAACAAGACGAAGAACGCATCCATTACGTTCAGCGGGATACATCCACCGGTTTTGCTGTGCTTGGGGAAGAGGCCCCAGCATTTGCCAAAGTTCTTCGCTTGCAGGGCGAGGAAGAATTTGCTGGCTCCATGATGGTGGCTGGCGTAGAACTGCTCTCCCCTGATGAAGGCCGAGCGGATTTGAAGGTAGCCTATTTTGAAGTTGAACCAGATTTCACCTTCTCCAAAACGGGGAATGTGGAAAGTTTGAAAGTGACTAACCCCTATTCGCTTGATGTGCTGCTAAACCACCAATATTCCGCCTCTGGGTTTGATGAACAGAACCACAGGAATTTCCTTTTGCTCTTCCACGAGGTCTATGGCTGTTTCTTGGCTCACCCCGATTACGTCGTTCTCGATTTCTCTAAACTTGATATCAATGGCCAGGAAGCCATCTCCTCCATCTGCGCGAGCATGATGAGCGGTTCCCCGGTTTTTGTGATACTCCCTTCCTTGCATCCGCTTAGCAAAGGAGGCGTTTTCACTCCCCTTACCGCCAAGGCGAAAGAGGAAAAGAAGAAGCAGGAAGACGATGATGAGCATCTCGCTTTCGATGCTTTCATCTATGACATCGCTGGCATAAAGGCTCCTATCCCTGGCGAAGTCCTTTCCCCGTCCGAGCGTAAAACTGCCCCGATAGAAGAAAAGAAACCCCAAGAGAAACCGGTGGAGGAAAAGCCTGCGCAGGCAGAGGCAAGCGAGCAAGAGAAGGCTCTGCTAAAGTCCAATAAGAACAACGTTGTCTTCTCCGCGCTTTTCTATATCCTCTCCATTGTCACCTCCGTTATTTATATCCGCTTTGTCGATGGCGATAACCAAACGTTTAAGTATATTTGCATCGTCATGACCTTCGCCTTCCTTGGCGTCACTTTGGTGCCACAGACCTACCTTATTCGCGATAACTACAAGCTCCCGGAAGAGCATCGTTCCATCTGGCAGATTCGCTTAGGCTATTTTGGCTATGTTGCCCTGACTGTTATCTATGGCGTGGTCTTGTTCTACCTAAGCAAGAAATTTAGCTGGGATACCAAAACCCTCGCACTTTCTGCCTCCCCCTGGGCGGCGTATTTGTTGGTCTCCGTTGCCTGGTGCGCCTATATTGCGAGTAAGCTAAAGTCGGATAACAAGAATGAGAAGAAGGACTAACCATGGATATTTTTGACGGCAAAACCCTTTTGATTACCGGGGGCACCGGTTCTTTTGGCCATGCGGTGGCTAGAAGGTTCCTTAAGACGGGAATCAAGGAAATCAGAATCCTTTCTCGTGATGAGAAGAAACAAGATGACATGAGAAAGGAATTCTCTTCGTCCAAACTGAAATTCTATATCGGCGATGTCCGCGATTACCCATCCATTGAGAACGCGTTCAAGGGTGTGGATTATGTTTTCCATGCCGCGGCATTGAAGCAGGTTCCTTCCTGCGAGTTCTACCCGATGGAGGCCGTGAAGACCAACGTCATCGGCAGCGATAACGTCATCAGCGCCTGCGTGAACCATGGCGTCAAGAAAGCCGTTTTCCTCTCCACTGATAAGGCCGCTTACCCAATCAATGCCATGGGCATCACCAAAGCCCTGATGGAAAAGAACGTCATTGCCAGAAGCAGGCAGCTACTAGATGGCGAGACCGTCCTTTGCCTCACCCGTTATGGCAATGTCATGGCAAGCCGCGGCTCCGTCATACCTTTGTTCTGCGATCAGCTTGCTGCGGGTAAGCCCCTTACCATCACCAATCCTGATATGACGAGATTCATGATGAATCTTGATGAGGCGGTCGACCTAGTCATCTTTGCCTTTATCCATGGCGAGCAAGGCGACTTGTTCGTTCAGAAGGCCCCGGCGGCAACCATTGATACCCTTGCTAAGGCCGTCATCGAATTAAAGGGTGGCAAAGGCGACATCGAATACATCGGCACCAGGCATGGAGAGAAGAAATATGAGACCCTTGTCACCGCGGAAGAGATGGTACGTGCCATCGATATGGGCGATTATTTCCGTATCCTCGCAGATAATCGCGACCTAAATTACGACAAGTATTTCACGACCGGCTCTAAGGCTGTGGAAGAGGCTCTTCCCTATACCAGCGAATCCACGAATAGACTCGATGTCGAAGGCATGAAGGATATGCTTAAGAAACTCTCCCTTTTTGGCGGAAAGGTCCAAGCATGAGCAATATCGCCATCACTGGCAGCAACGGATTCCTTGGAAAAAACCTCTCGGTTTACCTTGCTGGCCTTGGCTTTGCAATTTTGCCGATTTCCCATGAGGAAAAGGATTTGGCTTTCGTCTTATCGAAAGCGGATGCTTTGATTCACCTCGCCGGCGTTAACCGCCCCAAAGATGGCGATTATTCCCCTAATGTTACCTTCACGCAGAAAATCGTGGACGCCTTAAAGGAAAAAGGGAGGAAGATCCCCGTTCTTTTTGCCTCCTCCACGCAGGCTGAACTCGATAATCCCTATGGCAGAAGCAAGAAAGAAGCTGAGGCCATCCTCTCTCAATTAGAGGGCTACCCCCTTTATTTCATGCGCCTTCCTAACCTCTATGGCAAATGGGGCAGGCCAAACTATAACTCCGTCGTCGCGACGTTCTGCTTCAATGTCGGAAGAGGGCTCCCCATTCGGGTCGATGACCCTTCCGCGGAAGTGAAACTCGCGTACGTCGATGATGTCTGCGGCTTGATCGAAGATCTGTTGCCTTGCGCCGAACCTGGGGTTCATACCTTCTCTGGCGGCTTCCCCGTGACAAGCGTTACTGTTGGAGAGCTTGCCAACCTCATCAAAGGATTTGAAGAGAGCAGAAGAAGGCATTTCGTCCCCAGTCTTTCCTCTGCTTTTGTGAAGAAGCTATATAGCACCTATACCTCTTACCTTCCCTTAGACGAACTTGAGGTTGGATTAACGACCCATGAAGATGAAAGAGGGTCCTTCACCGAGGCGTTTAAGACCGAGGCGAATGGCCAGGTCTGCGTGAACAAGATTCGCCCGGGCATCACCAAGGGAAATCATTTCCACTATCTTAAGACCGAAAGGTTCTTGGTCGTGTCTGGCAAAGCCGATATCAAAATGAGGAAGGTCGGGGAAAAAGAGATTGCCGTTTTCCATCTTTCCGGCGAAAACATGGCGACCGTAGATATTCCAACTGGCTACACCCATTCCATTACCAACGTCGGCGAGGATGAAGCTGTTGTCCTGATTTGGGGTAACGGGTTATTCAATCCTTCTATCCCTGATACTTATGCAAATCCTGTGGAAGGAGGCTATTGATATGAAGGTCATGACGATTCTTGGCACCCGCCCGGAAATCATTCGCCTCAGCGAAGTCATCAAAGCCGCCGATCAGGCTTTCGACCATATCCTTGTCCATACGGGGCAGAACTACGATTACGAACTCAACGAGATCTTCTTTGAAGAGCTTGGACTGCGTAAGCCGGATTATTTCCTTAATTGCGTTGGACAGACCCTTGGCGACACCATGGGCAATGTCATTGGGGAAGCCTATAAGCTGATTCAGGAAGTAAAGCCTGATGCCATCTTGGTGCTTGGCGATACCAACAGCGCTTTGTCCGCGATTTCGGCCAAACGCCTAAAGACGCCGATCTTCCACATGGAAGCGGGCAACCGCTGCGGAGACTGGAATGTCCCAGAGATGACTAACCGCGTGATCGTTGACCACATCTCCGACATGAATTTGCCTTACTCTGGCGTCGCGGAGAACAACCTCCTAAACGAAGGCTTGCCAAAGCAGAGAATCATCCGCACGGGCAGCCCGATGAAAGAGGTGCTCTTGGCCCATAAGAAAGAGATTGATGGCGTGGATGTCCTTTCTAAGCTTGGATTAGAGAAAGGGAAATACCTCGTGATGTCCTCTCACCGCGAAGAGAATGTGGATATCCCTTCAAAGTTCCATACGTTATTCTCGTCCCTAAACGAGATTGCGGACACGATGAAGATGCCCGTTATCTTCTCTTGCCATCCCCGTACTAGGAAAAGACTTGAGAAAGAGGGGTATAAACTGAGCCAATATATTCGTGAGTGCAAGCCCTTTGGGTTCTTCGAATACCTAGCCTTGCAGAAAGACGCCTATTGCGTCCTTTCCGACTCCGGAACTCTTAGCGAAGAAAGCTCCCTGCTCGATTTCCCGGCTGTGTTGATTAGGACTTCCACCGAAAGGCAAGAAGCCAATCGGCATGGCTCCATCTTCTTAGGCGGGATTACAAAGCAATCCATCCTAGAGGCGATGAAAAAGGCGAGAGCCGTGCATCCAGGAATGACCAGCATCGTCCCCGACTACGATGTGGATAATGTTTCCTCTTTAGTCGTGGAAACGATCAAAAAATACACGGATATCATTAATGAGGAGACCTGGGTGAAGAAATAGGTCTTTTCCAAACCAGACTACCCATTCATAATTCGAACAATATGAAAAACGAAACCAGAACCCTCGAAATGAAGAAAGCCGTGCTCATCTACACGATTGAGCTTGCCTTCTTCGCCGCAACCTTCGCCACCCTTGGCATCTTGATCCTTTTATCTATCATCCATCTTGGCGGAACCTTCCGTCAGATCTACGTCTATGTCACCCTCGCGGGCGGTGGCTGGCTACTCGCCGATTTCCTTTGGGCGCTTCTTTCTAAAAAAAGAAGGAAGAAGGTCTCGCTTCTTGATAAGGCCTTGACCCTTCCCGTCGCACCGGTCCTACTCTCCACCGACGTCATTATCCTACTCAATGGCCTTGAAGCCACAGTCGAACTCCACCGTCTCACCGTCGGCGGCCTATTCTGCTACTTTGGGGTTATATACGCGATTGAGGCCGTTTATCACTTCTACGTGCCTATCCCTGGCTTAGTGGAAACGGAGAAGAAAATCAATGCGGAAGAAGAGAAGGAAAAAGCGGAAGAAGCCGCCAAAGAGGCTGCGACGGAAGCTCCGGTTCAAAGCGAAGACGACCAAAAGGAAGAAGAGTCCTCTAAGTAAGAGGATTTCTTTTCCTGCGTTGCGCAGGCAATGTCCTTTTGGGCTAAAATAGATCCATGAATATTCTTCTTGTTGGCGCGGGATATGTCGGAATGTCATTGCTCTCCGTTTTAGCAAAGGGCAATTTCGTTCACGTCGTCGACACCGATGAAAGAAAAGTGGCGGAGCTTTGTAACGGAAAGGTCTCCTTGGTCGATCCACTTGCCGAAGACTATTTCAAGTCCAATAGCCTCAGCTTTAAGGCCTCGTCCGCCTATCCGGATGACATCGGATTCGAATGCGTCGTGCTTTGCCTGCCGACGGACTATTCGGAAAAGAGCAAATCCTTCGATACCTCCATTTTGGACGAGTGCTTGGACAAGGTGGTCTCACTTTATAAGAATGCTTTCATCGTCATCAAAAGCACGGTTCCTTCCGGCTATACGCAAAGAAAGCAAAACGAATACACGGACCGCGTTATTTTGTTTAGCCCAGAATTCCTTAGGGAGTCGTTCTCACTAAGCGATAACCTTCATCCTTCCCGCATCGTCGTTGGCCATGATGGCCATGAAAAAGAAGCGGAAAGGTTTGCCCTTCTGCTAAAAGAAGCGGCGTTAGAAGAGGCTCCTATCCTTTTGACGAGCCTTGAGGAAGCCGAAGCCATTAAGCTTTTCTCCAATGCTTATCTCGCCCTTCGAATCAGCTTCTTCAACGAGCTTGATAGCTACGCGCTTAGAAAAGGCCTTAATACCAAATCGATTATCGATGGCGTCTGCCTCGATCCAAGAATCGGGAACCATTACAACAATCCCAGCTTCGGCTATGGAGGATATTGCCTCCCTAAGGATACGAAGCAATTGGCGTCCAACTATGGGGATATCCCGCAGGATCTCATCTCTGCGGTCATCGATGCGAATGCGACGAGAAAGCAGGTCATTGCTGATAAGGCAATAGAGCTAGCCCACGGCAAGAAAATCGGAATTTACCGCCTTGCCATGAAAAAAGGCAGCGACAATTTCCGCTTCTCCTCCACGATTGATGTCCTACAGTTGCTTGGGGACGAAGACGTCGTCATTTACGAGCCGGCCCTAAAAGAACCATCTTACCTAGGAAGGCCTTTAGAAAAAGACTTAAAAAAGTTCTTATCTGACTGCGATCTCATCCTTGCTAACCGCATGGATCCAGAACTGGAAGCGGTGAAGAACAAGCTTCTAACTAGGGATTTATTTCATAAGGAATAGCCATGATCATCGACGTAAGCGAATATGCGAAAAGCAAAAAACTCCCCTCCTTCAAGAAGAATGAATTCAACAACATCCTTTTAAGAGGCGGGAGCAGGGATACCGCGAATGCTTATGCATACACCCTCGTCCAATCGATGAAGCTCTCTTCCGAGCATTATGCGGTCTACGCCGTCTCCTTCGATGAGCCTTCTACGGAAGAGGCCGTCGAATATGGGAAATCGAAAGATTACCTTAAGCGCATCAAGACCCTTAATAAAACCATAAAAGATGTGGGCGAAGACAAAAGGAAGATCATCCTCTTCCTGTTTGGCTTGGATTACATCAGCCCAAAGTGGAAAAAAGGATATAAGGAGATCTCAAAACTTCTCGAATCTGGCCAAAAAGGTGGCTGCCATGTCATCGCCGTATCCTTGTTTGGCATCGATCCGGAACTGGAAAAATTCTTCAAAGAGTAAACGAAAGGGGAAACATGGATGCGTTTCCCCTTTTTCCTTTTTCTTATTCCGCAAATGGTCGATCGAATTTAAGTTGGAATACGTATTTCTTATCGCGGTTGGCGAAATGCTTATTCAAGCATTCATAGACGGCTTCTTCACAGACTGGTTTTGCGTCTTTCTTATCCTCATAGGGAAGGAGAACGTCGAAGATCATCTTCTCGGTCTCGACTCCTGGGACAAGGCGGAAGTCGTGGATAGAAATCTTAGGGTCTAGCTCTTTCAAAGTGTCGGCGACTTCTTTGTGGAAAGCGTCGGTGACGGGGTCGCCGACGGCGATCGGATCCATGTGGACCGTGATGACGATTCCGTATTTCTTCTTCATCTCGTCTTCAAGCTCATCGGCGATTTCATGAGCGTCGACGAAGGAGACGTCCTGATTGATTTCCGCATGGAGGGAGACGAAGTAGCTATTGGGGCCATAGGAGTGGCAAATGACGTCATGTACCCCTTCGATTTTCTCGTGGGCGAGAACATCCTTTACGATCTTATCCACGAAGGTGATATCCGCGGCCTCGCCGATGAGAGGAGAGCTGGTCTCGATGATCATGCGGATGCCGGAGTAGATGATGAAGAGGGAAACGGCCAAACCTAGGTAGGGATCGAGGAAGCCCCAGGAGAAGATAAGGGAGAGCGCAGCGGAGATAAGGATGACGCCGGTGCTAAGACAATCACCGAAGCTATCGAGGGCAGCGGATTTCAAAGTCGAACTATCGATCGCCTTGGCAAGGCCACGATAGAATAGGCCCTGCATCGCCTTCATCGCGATGGAGACGCCCAAGATGACGATGGTGAGAACGTCGAAGGTGATCTCTTCGCCGGCGATAATCTTCTCAACGGACTGGATAAGTAGTTCGCCGGCGGCGACAACGACTAAGACGGCGACGAATAGACCAGCGATATATTCGATGCGTTGATGGCCAAAAGGATGTTCCTTGTCAGCCGGCTTTTCCGAAATACGAAATCCGACGAGGGTGATGATGGAACTTGCCATATCGGAGAAGTTGTTGATGGTGTCGCCGATGATGGCGGCGGAGAAAACCCAATTGTTCTGTCTAGCGAGAAGAACAGCCAATGTCAGTTTCATGAGAGCGAGAAGGAAATTGGTGAAAATGCCAAACCATGCGCCGAGCTTGCCGTGGGCGGCGCGGACCTTCTGGTTCTGCACGTCGTTATAATTCTTGATGAATATCTTTCTAAATAAAGTAACCATAGCCTCTAGTCTAGGTATTCCCGAATCGATAGTCGAGAGGGGACGATAGAGGGCTAGGGAAAATTGCTCTTCTTTCTATAAAAGAAGAAACAGGTTATATTGCTAGCGGTATGAAACGTTCCTCTTCGGTAAAACTATTTGCTTTCCTGACTGCCGCCAGCATCACGCTCACCGGCTGCACGATTTACTCTATCTTCAATAACGACGCTAGCCTGCAGGATGACGACGCGGAAGTCATCGTGGATCCCGCTATGCTAGATAACGACCATGATGGCGTCTATACTCCGACCTCTTGGTCCTTTTTGCCTTATACCTATAAAGATCTGAATAACTCTCGCGGCGCCGATTCGGTTAAGCCTATTGGCAATGAGAAGATCCTTGTCCTTCCCATCGAGTTCATGGACTATCCTTTCTCCGATTCCTTCCGCAATGACCTCGATACATGTTTAAGCGCCTCTGGCTCTGACGAGACCGGCTATTGGGAATCCTTAGCTTCCTTCTATAAGAAATCTAGCTTTGGGAAGTACGACATTTCCTTTGAAGTAGCCCCCTTCTATCGATGCGGCCTTTCTGCGAAAAAGGCTTATACCCTTTCCTTGCAAGAAGGCAAAAACAAAGACATGCCTGGCACCGATAACGCGAACTGGATCGTCCAAAGCGCCTTTTCTGCCTACCGCGATGACAAAAAGGATATGACCTCTTTCGATGGAAATGGGGACGGCTACGTCGATGGCGTTATCGCCATTTATTCCTGTCCAGACTTCACTAGGGAGGCCAGCATCGCCGAATACGATAAGGACACCATGTTCTACTGGGCCTATACCTTCTGGACTGGGAACGAGCCCAAGGTTAGCGACCCGGTTCTCAATACCTATTTCTGGGCATCCTATGATTTCCTTTATGCCTCCAATGATGATGGAAGCATGAAAGTGGATTCCCATACTTTGGTGCATGAATATGGCCACATGCTAGGCCTTGATGACTATTATCCCGACCCAACCTCTCCTTATGGTGCGTTGCGTGATTTCGAGCCGGTTGGTGAACTAGACATGATGGATGGCAATATCCTTGACCATGATATCTTCTCCAAGATCAGCCTTGGCTGGAGCGTGCCGAAAGTCGTTTACGACAACGCGACCGTTACGTTGAAGCCAAGCAATATCGCCGGCGATTCCATCCTCATTCCGACCTCTAAATGGAATGGAACTGCATGGGATGAATACATGCTTCTCGAATTTTATACCCCGACTGGTCTCAATGCGTTAGATAGTCAAACCGCCTATCCCAATAGACACCAAGGCTATACCATCCCAGGCATCAAGCTTTATCACGTGGATAATCGCGTACAGAAGGTCAATGTCCACATTGGCAATGCCGAGGACACCTACCAATACGAATACCTAAAGGGCGTGAAACTCTCTCCAGACTATTCGGGAAGAGACGTCCGCTACTATCAGGTCGCGGCCAGCAACAACTATAAGGAAGCGGATCGCTGCAATGTGAATTATTCCCTTATTCACCTTATCGAGAGCAACGGCGTGAATACCTTTAAATCCGGCGCGGCGGGTAGCGATGCCACCTTGTTCCAAGAAGGCGATTCCTTCTCTTTGTCCTCCAAAGGCAAAGAGGCGGAACTCACTTATGGTGAAGCTTTCTTCCCGAAGTTTGACAAGATGAATAACGACGCTTCCTTCCCATATGAGATCGTCGTTGAATCGTTGAACTCCGAATCTGCGACCATCCGCATCAACAAGAGATAAATCACGGCCTAAGGCCATTTCATAACAGGCAGCGATGGTTTTGCTCTATAATGGCAAAGCCTTTGAGGGGCATACGTTTTATGGCAAAGAAAAGAGATTCTAGCGTTCTACTCGAGAACAGGAAGGCACACTTCCTTTATTTCCTTAGCGAATTCACCGAGGCCGGCATTGTTTTGACCGGCACCGAAATCAAATCTTTACGCGCCCGCAACGCCTCTCTTGCCGACACCTTCGTCTACTGCAAAAACGGCGAGGCTTACCTCGCGAATATGCACATTGCCCCCTACAAGGATGGAACCGTTTATAACGTGGACCATCTCCGCGACCGCAAGCTTTTACTTCACAAAAGGGAGATCAACCGCCTCGCCAACAGCATCAAAGATGGAGGCATGACCTGCGTCCCAACCAAGATTTATCTCAAAAACGGCTACGCCAAAATCGAGATCGCCTTAGCGAGAGGCAAGGCGGAACACGATAAGCGCGATGCCATTAAGGCCCGCGACGACAAGAAGCGCATCGATAGGGCGATGAAAGAAGGAGCGAGGGCCAAAGATGAATAAAGAAGAAATCTTTTCCTACCTAAACGAATTGCCTCTCCGTTACGACAGAGAGGCTTTTGACAAATTTGCCCGCAAAAGCAAATTGAGAACGCCTTGCCCGAGCGTCCATGTCGTGGGAAGCAACGGCAAGACTGCCACCGCCTCTTACCTATCTGCGATTTTGGCCGCGGGCGGCCACAAGACAGGCTTATTGACCAACGATATCTATTTCAATCCGCTTGGCGCCATTTCCTTTAATAACGTCAGCATCGGCGAGCAGGAGTTTGCTTCCTTGTTTGAAGATAGCAGGAAGCTATACGAGAAATATGGGTTATCCCGTTGGGAAATCCTTGTGGATATCGCGTTGCGTTTCTTCAAAGAAATGGGAGCGGAAATCATCGTCCTTGAGTCTTCTTTGGGCGGAGAGATGGACGCTTCTTTCTTGGAAGACGATGACATGCGTCTACTGGTTTTGACTTCCGTTGGCCTTGAACACACCGAGTATCTAGGAACGACCATCTCCCAGATTGCCCTTAATAAAATTAGCGGCCTATCCAATGAGGCGCCTTTGCTAACCTGCGAGTTGGAGGAAGATACCCTCAATGTCGTCCGCGATTATGCCCGCGACGTCAATTCGGATGTTGTAATCGCGGATGCTTACCACCATCAGCATCTTGTCCAGGGAAGATTCCATTTCGACTTTGGCGAATATAAAGACATGATGATCCCGAGCGAAGCGGAGTTCCTTGTTAAGGATGCCTGCCTTGCCATTCAGGCGGCAAGTATGCTGGATAAGCAATTCCCGGTCAGCAAAGAAAGCGTCTTCAACGGCCTTTCTTCCTGCATCCTTCCGGGTATCTTAGAAAGAAGGGGGAACATCGTCTTCGATAACGCGGATAACCCCGATTCGGTCAATGCTTTGCTCCGCAGCTTCCAGACTTTAAGCGAGGGCAAGCCGATACAGATTCTCTTCGCATCCGAAAAGGATAAGAACATCGCGGTTATGCTTCCAACTTTGGGTAATGGCGCGGAGAACATCACCCTCACTACCTATCCTGGTAAAAACGTCAGGGATGAGAAGGGATTCTTCCTTTATTCCGGAGACTACCCATTCGTTTCCGATCCTCTTGTTGCCCTAAATCAAATTGAGGAAGCCCATCCGGAAGCCACGATCCTAATCACGGGCAGCAAAGCTTTTGTTGGCTACATGAAAGAGCATATTCAATGAAAGATAAACATGACTCTCCCGAGATAGACGAAAGCCTATTGACCGCGGAGCAGAAAGAAGAGATGAACCGTAAAGGCAACTGGCTTCCTTGGGTGATTTTCTTTTTGATCATCGCCGCGTTGATGATCGCTTGCCTCGTCGTACTCTTTACGCTGAAATAGCCTTTTGCATCAATAAATATTGAGAGAAGCGGTAAGGGAACGAAACTAATGTTTGCATTGGAATTCGTTCTCTTTTTCTTATGAAATTTTCTTTTCTAAGAGCCGTCGGAGAAACTTTAAGAAACTATTACAATGTACGAACCCATATCCTTGCCGAGCCTCTTGTTTCCCTTAAAATAGTGAATGGCGAGGAGGCCGAAACATGAACGAAAATTCTTTCACCCATAAGATCACCAACGACGATATGGACGCCTACTATAACCTTGCCGAAGCCACGAAGGAAAACGACGTCAACAAGGCACTTGAACTTGCCTCCACGACCGAAGGCAACCTCGCGGACTAATAACGTTGCGCCATTTATTTGGCTAATCCCCGCCTAGAGAGATCTAGACGGGGTTATTTTTCACAAAAAAATACGCCAAGTCGGTGGACCTGGCGTATGGAAGGATTACTTTGCGCTCTTGAGGAGTAGCTCGTTCAAGGAAGCGACGAATTCCTTCTTATCTTCGATATCGAAGCCTTCTAGCAAGAGGGCTTCGTTATAAAGCAAGGAACCGTACTTCTTGATCTCGTCATCGCTTTCGAGTTTGGCGATGGCGCCGAATAGCGGGCTGTCCGCATTGATCTCCAAGACCTTGGTCGCCTTCGGGGCATTGGGGTTATTCTCGGCGCCCGGCTGGGCTTCGAGGACCTTTTCCATGTTGAGGGAGAGACCATTTTTGGTGGTGATGCAGACTGGGCTATCGACTAGCTTTGTGGAGAAGCTGACTTCGTCGACTTTGCCATTAAGGGATTCCTTTAAGTCATCGAGGATTCTCTTGTGGGAAGCGGTTAGGGAATCAAGCTTATCCTTTTCTTCCTTGGAGATTTCTTCCGCGGAGACGGAGGAGATGTTCTTGTAAGGATGCTTGTCGTATTCGTTCATCGCCATGAGGCAGAACTCATCGATTTCCCTATCAAGGAGGAGTACGTCCTTCCCTTCCTTCTTATACTTTTCAAGCTGCGGGAGCAACTTGACTTCGGCAAGAGATTTGCCAGAGGCATAGAAGATGTCTTTCTGCCCTTCTTTGAGAGCGTCGACATAGGCTTTGAGGCTGATGAGCTTGTCATCGGCGGTGTGGTGGAACAAGAGGAGATCCTTTAGTTCTTCACCCTTCATGCCATAACTAGAGTAGATGCCGTATTTGATGTAATCGCCATAGAGGGAGAAGAACTTCTCATACTTCTCCGGCTCGTTTTTGCTCATGGATTTAAGCTTTTCGATAAGCTTCTTCTCCACGGAGGTGGCGATCTTGCTCATGGCTGGGCTATTCTGGAGCATCTCACGGGAGATGTTGAGCGGGAAGTCATCGGAATCGACGAGGCCCTGGACGAACTTTAGATACTGTGGGATGAGCTCTTTGCACTTTTCCTGGATGAAGATGCCTTTGGAGTAAAGGTTTAGGCCACGTTCATAGGATTCGGAATATAGGTTGTACGGAGCGTGAGAGGGGATGAAGAGAAGGGCGTCATAGGAGACGAGGCCTTCGACACGGAGCTTGAGGCTGACGAGCGGGTCTTCGAAGTCGTCGAATTTGTTCTTATAGAATTCGGCGAGTGCCTTATCGTCGACTTCAGAGTTGGCCTTCTTCCATAGCGGAACCATGGAATTGAGGGTTTTGTCTTCGCTGACTTCGGTGGTCTTTCCTTTGATTTCCTTGCCGTTTTCATCTTTGGCTGGAACCGAGTGAGACTCCATCATCTTGATCGGATAGCGGACATAGTCGCTGTATTTGCGAACGAGCTCTTCGATCTTCCAGGTTTCGAGGAAGGAGGAGTAGTTGATGTCTTCGGTATCCTTTTTCAAATACACGACCACCTTAGTTCCGGATTCTCCTTCGAATTCGGTATCCTCAATGGAATAGGTTTCCTTGCCATCGGAGACGAATTTATAGGCAGGGCAGCCGACGGACTTGGAATAGACCTCGACTTTGTCTGCGACCATGAATGCAGAGTAGAAGCCGACGCCGAACTGGCCGATGATGGAAAGGTCTTGTGCTTCTTTGGCCTCTTTGAACTTGGCGGCGAAATCCTTAGATCCGCTCTTGGCGATGGTGCCAAGGTTCTGCTCCATTTCCTCTTTGGTCATGCCGATGCCGTTATCGGTGATGGAGATGGTGCGGGCATCTTTATTCGCTTCCAGACGGATGAAGTGCTCTTTAGCCGGGTGGCCATTGCTATCGGTTAGCGACAAGAAACGATACTTATCGATGGCGTCGCTGGCGTTGGAGATGAGTTCGCGTAGGAAGATCTCCCTATTGCTGTAAATGGAATTGATCATCAAATCGAGAAGTTGCTTGCTCTCGGTCTGAAATTGTTTTTCTTCTTTCATATGTGACCTCCGAATAATTGGTTCTTTTCAAGGATAGTCTACTTTTTAGCACTTGCAAGTGTAGAGTGCTAATTTTTTGATTGATCTTAAGAAAATGTCAGGAAATTCGCGTGTGGCGATATAATGTGGATAAGTTACTGGGGGCAATAGCGATGAGCGACCAACCTTTGTGGCACAAAGAAGCAGTGTATCAAATTTATCCAAGGTCTTTTTGCGATTCCAATGGCGATGGAATCGGAGATATTCCAGGTATCATATCAAAGCTCGATTATCTAAAGAGCCTAGGCGTGGGAATCATTTGGCTTAGCCCAATCTATGCCTCTCCTCTCGATGACCTGGGCTACGACATCTCCGATTACTATAAGATCCATCCTGATTATGGAACGATGGATGATTTTGATAATTTGGTGAAAGAAGCCGATAAGCGCGGGCTCAAAATCGTCATGGACTTGGTCGTGAACCATACTAGCGATGAGCATCAATGGTTCCAGGAATCCATGAAGAAGGATTCGCCTTACCACGATTATTACTATTGGCGTGAAGGCAAGAAGCCAAATGGGAAGCAACCGCCTAACAACTGGACTTCTATGTTCACGGGAAGCGCGTGGCAATATGTGCCAAGCGTCGGAGAATGGTATCTCCACCTTTATTCCAAGAAACAGCCTGACCTGAACTACCACAACCCGAAGGTTATCGAAGAAGTGGAGAAGATCCTGAATTTCTACTTCGACAAGGGCGTATATGGATTCCGCTGCGACGTCATTAACCAGATCTATAAAGAATCATTGGAAGATGGCAAAGGTCATTCCTTCTCCGCCAGGGGAATCGAGCATTACCTGATGAAAGAGGGCAATCACCAGATTCTACGTAAACTATACGAGGATGTTTTCTCGAAACGCGACTGCGTCGTCATCGGTGAGACCTATGCCGTCGACTTTAAAAATGGTTACCGTTTCCTGGCAGATCACGAAATGGATATGTTTTTCCAATTCGAGCTTATGGGCGTGGACCAAAGCAAGGGCAGGGTGTTTTCGAGAAAATTTAAAACCAAGAACTTCAAACGCATTGCCTACGAATGGCAGAAGAATATTCCATGGAATGCGAATTATCTCGAGAACCACGACCAAACCAGATCCATCTCTCGCTTCGGCGATGAAAAGCGTTTTTGGAAGCAGTCTGGCAAAGCCCTTGCCTTATTTAACCTCACTCTCCGCGGCACGCCTTTTATATATGAGGGCGAAGAGATTGGCATGCTGAATAAACCAATGGGGGAACCTGAAAATAGCAGAGACGTGTGCGCTCTTTATATCAATTCCATCGCCAAAAAGATGCTTCTTCCCCGTTTTTGGAGGAAAAGGCTCATCAACCGCGTTGACCGTGACCATGCCAGGACCCCAATGCAGTGGGACAAAACGACTTCTGCCGGATTTTCTTCCACGACTTCTGCTTGGATACCCGTTAACCCAAATTACCTAGAAGGCATTACGGTGGAGGACGAGAATAACGACCCGGATTCCATCCTCTCTTTCTACAGGAAGCTCCTTTCGATTCGCAGGCAGAGCATCATTCTGCAAGAAGGGGACTTTGAACCGCTATCTTCCGCAGATGACGTCATCGCCTTCCGCCGCAATTATGAAGGCGGGTCGATGATGACCTTGATTAACCTCAGCGGAAAAGAGCACAAGCTCGGGATGAAATGTGGAAAGCTTTCAGGGAAGGTCATTCTTTCTAACTATCCGGGATCCCATGTTTTCTTAGAGATGACCTTGAGACCATACGAAGCCATTTTGCTTCAACTGTAGACCTCTACACCTTCTAAGGTGTCCTAAACCATTTATTCGAGTATGATATGCCCCGTAGGAGAATTTTTCTTATGGCCGAATTACACAGAACCGATAACTTGAAATGGGATGAATACTTTATGGGTATCGCGAAGCTTTCTGCGCTTCGTTCCAAGGATCCGAGCACCCAGGTTGGCGCTTGCATCGTTGACGGCAACCACAAAGTCGTTTCCATCGGATACAACGGAATGCCGCGCGGCATCGATGACGATACGATCCCCTGGGGGCATGGTGAGGGCTTGGACAGCAAATACCTCTATGTTTGCCACGCTGAATTCAATGCGATTTTGAATACCCGCGATGGCAGCGCCCTCAAGGATTGCACCATCTACGTCACCCTTTTCCCGTGCAATGAATGCGCCAAGGCCATCGTTCAGGTTGGCATCAAGAGAGTCATCTTCGCCGATGACAAATACCATGACAACGTGGAAGAACAGGCTTCGAGAAGAATTCTCGATATGGCAGGCGTCTCCTATTCTCGCTATACCGGCAGAGGTATTGACGTCAAGGTCAAATGAGGACTTCTGATGAATCCGATCCTATCTGTCAGCAATTTAACCTTCAGCTATGACGGCGATAGCCCAGCCCTCAAAGGCATCAGCTTTGACGTAGAAGAGGGAAGTTATGTCGCGATCATTGGCCATAATGGTTCTGGCAAGTCCACGCTTGCCAAGCTTTTGCTTGGCTTGATGAATGGCTTTAAGGGAACCATCAGGGTTTTCGGAACCGAGCTTTCCAGAAAGACCCTTTACCAAATCCGTTCCCGCGTTGGCATTGTTTTTCAAAACCCGGACAACCAATTCGTTGGCTCGACGGTCGCCGATGACATCGCCTTTGGCCTTGAAAACCGCAAAGTTCCTCACGATCAGATGCAGGGCATCATTGAGAAATTCGCTGATGATGCAGGCATGAGGGCCTTCCTTGACCATGCTCCGGAAAATCTTTCCGGCGGCCAGAAGCAGCGCGTTGCCATCGCCGGCGTTCTCGCGATGCATCCGGATATCGTCATTCTCGACGAAGCCACCGCGATGCTTGATCCAAAGGGCAAGCGCGAGATCCGTGACCTCATCGCCAAGATGAAGCAGGAGAACCCGAAGCTCACCATCCTTTCGATCACCCATGATATCGAGGAAGCGGCCAACTCGGATAAAGTCGTTGTCCTTGATTCCGGAAATCTAATCCTTCAGGGCACACCGGATGAGGTTTTTTCCCATGTCGATGCCTTGAACGCGGCAAGACTCGGCATCCCTTTCGTCATCGCGCTAAAGCATGAATTGGCGAGCAGGGGCATCGAGGTTCCTTCTTCCATTAAGACCCTTGAGCAGATGGAGGACTACCTATGCCAGTAAAATTCGCTGACGTTAGCTACGTCTATAACAAAAAGTCCCCGATGGCATTCGAGGCTTTGAAGCACATTAACATCGAAATCAAAGAAGGTTCCTTCACCGCGATTGTCGGCAGGACCGGCTGTGGGAAATCCACGCTTGTCAGCCATATCAACGCCTTGCTCAATCCAAGCGAAGGTGAGGTTATCATTGATGAGTTCGTTAACTCTGCCGACAAAAAGAAGAGAACCAAAAAACTAAAGGATCTTCGCAAGAAAGTCGGCTTGGTTTTCCAATTCCCGGAATATCAGCTTTTCGAGGAGACCGTTGAGAAAGACGTCGCCTTTGGGCCAAAGAATTTTGGCATGAAGGAAGAAGATGCCCTTAAAGCTGCCCATGAAGCCCTTCTTGAAGTCGGCCTAAATGAGGGGTTCTTCAAAAGAAGCCCGTTCGAGCTTTCTGGTGGTGAGAAGCGCCGCGTCAGCATCGCCGGCATCTTGGCTTGCAAGCCGAATTATCTTGTCGTCGATGAGCCGACTGCCGGCTTAGACCCGCTAGGCTCAAAGGACATGATGGATCTTTTTGAAAAAGTCCATCAGGCAGGAACGACCATTATCCTTGTCACCCATGACATGAATTTGGTTTTGAATTACTGCGATTCCGTCATCGTCATGGATAACGGAGAGGTGGCGAAGATCACCGACCCGATTTCCTTATTCGGTGAAGACATCGAGAAATATTCTTTAGAGACCCCGTTGCTCTATAAACTTGTCAAAGATCTTAACGCCAAGGGCAAGGATATCGATGTTGCCAAGGTTAAGGATATTTCCACTTTGCTTGATCAGCTACGCATCTCCAAGGAGGCCAAGTAATGAAGAACTTTGCCCTTGGCAGATATATCCCCTACAACTCGTTTATCCATAAGCTCGATCCGAGAGTGAAAATTCTCGGCATCGTCTTGCTTATGGTCTGCGTGTTCCTCAACTTCACGCATCCGGTCGTCAATGACGCCGGTGAGACGGTCAAAGCCACTTATTGGACCATGACCGCCATCATGCAGGGCTCGGTTTTCGTGCTCTCCATTCTGCTGCTTTGGATTTCCCACATGAGCTTCCGCTCCGTTCTCGCGAGCCTAAGATCCCTTTGGTTTACCCTTATCTTTCTACTCGTCATCTATATCCTCGTTCCAACCCAGACGGTTATGCAACTTGGCTTAGCCTGGAGGGTTGAAGCCTGGAATTGGAGCGTCTATTGGGATTCCTTTGCCGATGCTGGCAAGATCATGCTCCGACTCATGAACATGCTCATGCTCACCATGGTTTTGACCGGTACCACCAAGCCTTTGGATTTAACCTATGCCCTTGAATGGTACATGGCTCCGCTTAAGGTCCTTCACTTCCCGGCGGCGGAGGTCGCCATGACTATTTCCATCGCTTTGCGTTTCATCCCGACTTTGCTTGAAGACTCCATGAGAATCATGAAGGCACAGAGCAGCCGCGGCGTTGATTTTGCCCATGGTAATATCCTAAAACGCATTACAGGCGTCACTTCTTTGATCATCCCCCTATTTGTTTCTAGCTTCCTTCGCAGCGAGGAATTGGCAAACGCCATGGAATGTCGCGGCTATGATCCTAGAGCAAAGAGAACCCGTTATAGACTTTTGAAATTCGGCTGGAGGGACATCTTCGGATTCATTATCCCGGCTGCGCTGCTTGGGCTCTATATCTGGTGGTCGGTTGACTCCAGCGTATTCACCCAGTTCGTTCTCTCGGGAGTCGTTTTGCCGTGAAGTACTTTGGTGTTGTCAGCTATTTAGGCGAGAACTATTTCGGCTTTCAACGTCAAAAAGATAAGCCCTCCGTTCAAGGCGTCCTCGAAAAATGGATTTCCCATCTTCTTGATGCCCCCACGGAGATTAAGGCTGCGGGCAGAACCGATGCCGGCGTGAATGCGCACGGGCAGACCTTCTCCTTCGTCGGACGTGAGGTCAAGGATTGCGAGGCTTTCCGCCGCTCGTTGAACCGTCTATTGCCGGAAGACGTATTTGTGAAATCGCTATGTTTCGTTCCGATGGAATTCGATGCGAGGCATTCCAGCGTCTCCAAGGTTTATTCCTATCATTTTAGTTTCGGCGAAAGAGACCCTTTTCTGAAAGGGAGGGTGACTCAGCTTCAACGTCGCGGCTTTGACTGGGATAGCTTCGAGGCTGGACTTCGAGTCTTTGAAGGGAAACACAATTTCCAAAATTTCACCTCCAAATCGGGGGATATCGATGGCTTTATCCGTGAGATTGAGCCGATTTCGATCATCAAAAACCCTGACATGCAGGGTGGGGTCGTTACTTTCAAGGGCAACGGCTTCATGACTTATCAGATTCGCTTCATGATGGGAGCGGCATTCAAATGCGCTTTCCATCTTCTTGAGCCCGAAGAGGTGAAGCGACTCCTTAATGCCGAACCTAGGCACATTGTGTCCTATAAGGCGGCGGCCGAAGGGCTTTATTTAGAAAGGGTTGAGTATGGAAAGAACTTGGAACTATAACATCCATTCCCACACTTCTCGTTGCCAGCACGCTTATGGCAGCGATGAGGAATATGCTGAGCATTGCCATAACGCCGGATTTTCGGTGATGGGTTTTTCTGACCATATCTTCCTTCCGGGCATTCACCAAAAAGGGATGCGTGGAGATTACTCTCTTCTTGATGAATACGTGGAGTCCGTGTCTTCGTTAAAGAAAAAATACGAAGGGAAAATGGAGATTCATGTCGGCTTTGAAGCCGAATGGTATGGCGACTATTTCCATTCCTATTACTACAACCTCCTGAAGTCAAAGAAAATCGAATATCTCATTCTGGGGCAGCATGCGTTTATGCTGAATGGCTTCCCAACCTTTTATGCTTCCCTCGCTGATCACGAAATGGCATTAAACATGTACACGAATGACCTAATTGCTGGCATGCGTAGCGGATTATTTACCTATGTTTGCCATCCTGACCTATATGTCGCCTGGCATCATGAGTGGACCAAACAGGGCGAAGAAGCGGCGTGGAAAATTGCAAAAGAAGCCAAGGCCTTGAATATCCCGCTTGAAGTGAACATGGCGCCAAGCCGCTGGAAAGGCGTCAAGGGCGATGATGTGGATGGCCTATATTATCCATATGCGCCGTTCTGGGAAATCGTTTCCGAAGTCGGCTGCGATGTCGTCGTCGGTGTTGATGCGCACGACCCCAGCAATTACGAAGATTCCGACTATGCTTGGGTGATGCGCTTTATCGAAAAGCATCATCTTAAACTGGTGAAAAACATCACTTTTCCGACAATTAAATAAGAAAAACGTTTTTTCCCTATACGCGCGAGTGGTATATTAGACGCGCAAAAGTTTAGGAGTTTTCATTCATGGGAAGACACTTTGAAGTCAGAGCCGCTGCTATGGCAGCTTCGGCGAAAGCAAAATCCGCAATCTACATGCGCGCCTCCAAGGAAATCTACGCCGCGGCGAAAAGCGGCGAACCCGATCCTAATTCGAACCTCGCTCTAAGAAGCGCTATCGAAAAGTATCGTAAGAGCTGCCCGAAGGACGTTATCGAGCGCGCTATCGAAAAGGCAAAGGGCGGAGACACTGTTGCTTATATCAACGGCCGTTACGAATTCATGGGTCCAGGCGGAAGCAACATCATCGTTGATACCTTGACCGACAACGTCAACCGCGCTCTCGTCACCGTTCGTACCATCGTCACCCGTAAGGGTGGCAAGATGGCTGCTGTTGCTTATAACTTTGAACCTCTTGGCATCATCAACTTCAAGGGTGCCACCGAAGAAGCTGTCGAAGAATCCCTCATCCTCGCCGATGTCGACGTCAAAGCCGTCACCGTTGATGAAAATGGTGAAGTCGAAGTCCAAGTCGCTCCTGGTGATCTCGAAAAGGCGAAGGAAGTCCTCAAGACCGACTTCTCCGTCGAAGAATTCGACCGTGCTGAAACCACCATGTATCCGAATGAGTGGATTGATGTCGATGACGAAGCCAAAGCTAAGCTCAGTGCTATGCTCGCTGAACTCGACGAATCCGAAGACGTTCAGGCTGTTTACACCAACGTCGGCAATATCTAATTTGAGAAACCTTAAGGCCGCTCACTTATGTGGGCGGTTTTTTCGTGGAAACTTTTTTATGCTGTTTCCGTAATAAATGCCAGTTATCAAACCGAGACGGAAACCGCTGAAAAACGGTGGATACTAGTTTGCTAAATCTAGTTTTCTATCGTTTCATTCGCGTTAGAATAATCGTGATATGAAGCCCCTAATCATTACTCTAATCTGCGTTTTTTCTGTGTTCGTCTTATCGCTTTTGCTTTCATTTGCCGTTGCTGGTTATATGGTCCATTTCCTTTCTTTCCCAAAGCTTGTGGATAGAAAAGAGTGTTATCGAGTCGATGAAGAGAAGGGCGTCATCAAAGAAGGGGCCCAATATCAAAGAGTCGATTTTGAGATGGTGGCCCGTGATGGTTATGTGATCCATGGGGATTATGTGATTAACGATCCGAAGAAGTTCGTCATCATGTGCCACGGATACACCTGGAGCAGAGAGGGCGATTTGAAGGAATCACTTGGTTTCTATCGTAGCGGCTATTCCCTGGTCATGCCCGATATGCGTGGACAGGGTGACAATAAGCGAGTCGCTGTAACGATGGGCTATTTGGAAAAAAGGGATATCGAAGATTTGATTGCCTGGACGAAAAAGGAGTTCGGGGCTGATATCGAAATAGGCTTGTTCGGTGAATCCATGGGTGCGGCAACCGTTTGCTTATGCAGCCAGAACCCTGACATTCGCTTCGTCGTTTCAGATTGCGCATATGCCGAATTGCGTGGCTTATTGCATCATCAGGTCAAACTAAATCATTTACCTGTGATGCTTTTGCCGCTTTCAAGTTTGCTGCTAAAAATATCTCACGGATATTTCATTCGGGACATTCAACCAAAAGAGGTGGTGAAAGGGGCTACGGTTCCGATGCTCTTCATCCATGGCAAAAACGATGACTTTATTCCGCCACATCATTGCAACGAACTGTATGATGCATGTGGATCTAAGACTAAGAAAATGGTGTTCTATTCCGGCTGCAAACATGCCGAAAGCTCCATCTACCAGCAAAAAGAATATACGGAAGAGGTTATTACTTTCTTAAGGGCTATCCAATAGCGGATGGCTCTTTTACTTTGGGGAATATGCGGAAGCCTAAAGCCAATATTTTTTGGGCGAATGCAGAATTCTCAATCGTGATTACCCGAATTTGCCTTCCGGCGGCTAGGCTGAGTTCCTGCTCATAACTTAGAGCGTCGAGATCGGAGAGCTTACCGCCTAAAAGCACATAAGTCATATCTCCTTTATATATATAGGCGTACGCGATATCGCTGCCGGTGAATATGTCAGCGGCAATGCTGGTAATCTTCTTTATGGAAATCGGCTTTTGTAAACTTGCCTTTTTCGGCGTGGAACTCAGCTTTGCAAATGCATATTGAAAGGTTTTGGAGTTGGCTTTCTTGTTTTCGCCAAGCTCCAGCTTCTGGTAGCCACGTCGAGAAAGACCGACGATATCGGCGGCCTCAGTTTGCGTATAGCCTTTTATCTTTCTAAGGTCCTTCAATTCCATAAAATGCGCATTTTTTATATGGCAGTACGCATAAAAAGTCAATTTTCAACAATAAAAAAGCGCACAAAAACATAAATAAATAACTGATAATCACTTATCTTTTTATAAATTCATCTTTTTTTGTTTGAAATAACTGATGTTCCTAATGATAATAATGCCCGGCTCTAGAAAACTAGAACTCGAACTAACGCTAAAGGAGAAACACTATGCAGCGTCAAACCACCTTGGCTAAAACCGAGACCATTAAACGCAATTGGTACTTGGTTGATGCCACGGACATCCCGCTTGGCCGTCTTGCTTCCAAGATTGCGGTCATCCTCATGGGCAAAGATAAGCCCACCTATACCCCGAACTTTGATTGCGGCGATTATATCGTTGTCATCAACGCTTCCAAGGTTAAGCTCACCGGCAACCACCCGGAGACCAAGAAGAACTATTACAACGTCTCTGAGTACAACGGTGGTCTTCGTACCCGTAGCTCCGGTGTCATGCTAAATGAATTCCCGGAAGAACTCATTGAACGTGCCGTTTGGGGCATGCTCCCGAAGGGACGTCTTGGCCGCCAGATCGCCAAGAAGCTCTTCGTCTACAAAAATGAGAAGCATGAGCAGGAGGCCCAGAAGCCGGTCGTCCTCGATCTCAGCAAGTAAGGAGAAATCACCATGGCTGAAACTGTTAAATACTATGGCACTGGACGCAGAAAGACTTCTGTCGCCCGCGTCTTTGTGAAAGCTGGCAAGGGCAACATCATTGTTAATGGCAAGGATGTCAACGCTTATATGCCGTTCGCTACCCTCGTCCTCGACCTCAAGCAGCCGCTCGCTTTGCTCGGCGCTGAAGAAAAATATGACGTCGAAGCCAACGTCTATGGCGGTGGATTCACCGGCCAGGCCGAAGCTATCCGTCTAGGTCTTGCCCGCGCTCTTCTCGAAGCTGGCGAAGACCGTTCCGTCCTCAAGAAGGCCGGTATGCTCACCCGTGATGCTCGTGCCAAAGAACGTAAGAAGTACGGTCTCAAAGGCGCCCGTCGCGCTCCGCAGTTCTCCAAGCGTTAATTTGCTTCAGAGCCAAGCACCCCTATTGCTGGGGTGCTTTTTCATATGATTAATACCAGGATGATTCCTTGGTCACTGCCATAGGCATATCCCGCGGGATATGC
>CADCPN010000017.1 GCA_902803375.1 uncultured Erysipelotrichaceae bacterium
CAATTTCATAATTCTTTTGCACATATTTTGTGGTGAGACATCACAAATTACCTTTCGCCACAAATTATCTGCAAATAGATTCCCGTTGTCAATCGCGCCAGAAGCAAAAAGGGAAAATGCGAATCTCGACGTTTGAAGTCACTCTATTTGTCTCCCTAAAACCCAAGCGAAACCTGGAATGTCGCTTTGTTTTGAACGTGAAATATGTAACGCCATCCAAATGATAAATATTGAAATAGTGCTCTGATAAAAAAGTTCGGAAATTCGTGCGGTGAATAAACGCATCTATGAAAAAGGTCTCGACGGCACCGAGACAATTTCGTTTGGCGGAGCGCGATGCGGGCATTGCTTCGATCCATCTTCTCTTGATAACTATGGCATTCCTCCTTAAAAGCCATAGCGGCAAAGGGAATCAATGAATCCTCGCCCTTATGATCCCATAACCACTCCTGCTTTGATGCGGAATGCTTATATGGCAGGTGCACAAAGAGAAAGCAAAGCTTTTGGTTTGCCTTATTTGAAAGTGATTTTAGTATGGTTTCCCTGATCGTTTCATCTAACAAAGCACTCGAAGAGCCTGCGACCTAACTGCTCAGAAACAGGGACTCTGCCCTTCACGTAATTGCGGAAATTGCCCTTGCTCGTCTCTATGACAAATCCGGCGCTGACAAGGTAGTCTAAGATTGCATAAAGCAATTTGCTATATTTCTTCTCTAGATACCCAAAGCCCCTTTCGCCTTTAAGGCCAAAGGTCTCGATGCCTTTATGCGTCTCATCACCTGTTAGGTAAGAGACAAGGAGAGTTCTGCTCCAGCAAAACCTGCGTCCCTGAAGGAATTTGCCGAAAAGGTAGTCGAGCGCAACCAATAGATCCATCACGGGCACTCCTGCCAAGAGGCAGGATTCCAAAGGGATGCCTTTCTTATAGACCTTGCCATCGCGGCAGGCATCGGTGGCCTCGCCATAGGCCTCTTCCCCAAATAAGGCGAAATCGCAGCCGGTGGAATCTTTGCTGAAGTTTGTGCAGCCCAGAATCCTTTCGCCGGTATCGACGTTATCCTTCTTAATCTTTTTTACGATGAGGTAACCATCTAGGCACTTTGGGCATTTCTGGATGCACATTTTGCCGCCCGAGATATCGTTGGTCACGAATCCGCAGACCTCGGGGTCATTGGAGCAAACATAGAGAGTGAGGCCTTTGCTCGCTTTGATATTCCATTTTGGCGCCCTCTTTTGTAGCGGATAGCCACAGCGCGGGCATACATAACGGAATTGCGCGCTAGAAGAAGACGATAGTTCTGGGCCACTAAGGACGATGTTTTTGTAATTCCCGCGGATTTCCTTGATGAAGACGCTAGGATGGTTCTTTGGCGTAATTAGATACACCCTATTCTTGGTCCTGGTAAGCGCGACATAGAAAAGCCTGCGCTCCTCGGCATAATCAATCTCTTTATTGTCGGCTAGGACCAGCTTCATCACCGGGTCTTCCTCGATCTTGGAAGGGAAGCCCAAAACATCGTCTTTGCCATTGAGTACAATGACGTTATCGAAGCCTAAGCCTTTAGAGCTATGGGCGGTCATGAAGGTGAGAGGCATGTCAGGATGCTTGTTCCAGCTGATTTTCTTCTTCTCGATGCTGTAGGTGAAGAATTTGCTCAGTTTGCCAAGCTTTCCGCCTTCGAAGTTATATCTTCCTAGCAGAAGCACGCTTTTGCTGGAGCCAAATTTGTCATAGATATCCTGCAAAGCCTCCACTACCGCTTCGCCAAGGCGATAGAAAGGATTCTCCCCTTCCTTCTCCTGCTTTCGATAGGCATCATCATAAGAGTAGATTATGACGGGGTCTTTGATGGTTTTGCTGGAAGTCAGCTCCTTCTTTTTCTGAAGGTCATTCTTCATGACGAAGCTTCCTGCGATGTCGATGAGCTCTTGGGAATTCCGATGGGTGGCGCGAAGATAGAGGACATCGGCGTAGCCCATCTTCTTCTCGAAATCCGTGAATAACGTGATGTTGGAGCCGGAAAAGCGGTAGATAGACTGCCAGTCATCGCCGACGGCAAGGATCTTGGCGGAGCAGCATTTGCTTAGCTTTTCCGCCATATCGAAGCGCTGAAGGCTGATATCTTGGTACTCATCTATGAAGATATAGTCAAACGGCAGCTTCTCGTTAGCGGCGATCTTGCAGTCCAACACATCCGAAGCGTTATTGATCATGTCCTGGAAGTCGATGGCATTCCTCTTTTTCAAAGCCTGCTCATAGGCGTAGTAGCATTGGTTGGCGATATCAAGGAAAAGCAATGTCCTTTCATCGCCCGCCACGCGGGCGGAGGCTTTGAAATCCGACCACTTCTCCGCTTTGAAATTATCGGTTTTGAAGCGGTTGATGAAATTAGAAAGTAGCGTGATGAGGCGGAAGAAATACCGATCCTCTGCCTGGGCTAGCAATTCTTTATATAGAGTAGAGGCGGGGCGCGGAGATAAGGCAAAGCCAGCCCTCTCTAGCTCTTCTTGAAGGTGAAGAATCAAGTCTTTGCCATCGTTATACGATGAGAAGGTATGAAGCAATAAAGTGCCATGTTTTTTATGCAGGAGTTCTTTGTCCTGAATATGGCGTTTATACCGCTGCAGCTCTACTAGCGAAAAACGGTCATTGGTGAGGGACTCGCTAACGCCATAATGCTCAAGATAGGCCTCTTTCCCGTTTTGGGAGATCTTGAAGTCTGGGGAATAGGGCTTGCTTGACCCCGCTATATGGAAGGGGTAGAGCGGCTCATACTCATATTCGATTCCGTTAAGGAAAAGGAAATTGGCTATCGAGAGCTCCTGATAAGACCTGACTCTTTCCCCTTGAATCGAGATCTTTTTCCTCGATAGCTCTCCCTTATAGTCCTCAAGCGACTTTCTTAGGTCCTCGCGCATGGTGGTAAGGTCATCTTTGGCCAAGATTTTCTTATAGAGGTCCACGCCAACGTTGCTGGCGAGGGGGCTTTCTAGGTATGAGGCGAAGAATAGGTTGATCTTTGCCATGAAGGCCTCATCTTTTAGCCTGCTCTCTAGATACTCCCTAAGCGTGTCGAAGAGGAAGCCGTCGGAAACGATGGTATGCCTCTCTTCTTCCTGCTTCGCGATGATCTCGTTTCCCAAGGAATGGAAAGTGGAGATCTTGCAGTTTAGATTTAGGCGAGCAAAGCGCTCCTTAAGCTCCTCCGTGGCTTTCTTGGTAAAGGAAACAAGGAGGATTCTTGCGGGGTCAACATGCTGCTTTTCCACTAGATACCTCGCCTTCGCTTCCAAAACGGTAGTTTTCCCCGCGCCAGCGCCGGCCACGACAAGGGTGTAATCCTCATCCGACAAAACGACCATCCTCTGGTCTTCGTCAAGAACGATGCTCGGGTCATCCTCCTTGAGCATCGAATCTAGGTACTCCTTATCCTTTTTTAGGTGATCGGCCAAAAACGACTTATTATGAAGGCGGATCAGCGTTTCTAAATCGGAATATCGCTTAAGGTATTTGCTTAGCTTCTCGGAATCGGATTTGGTTTTCTTACACCAACTCTTAAGGACGCCATTATTTAGTAGCGAGGCCATCTCTTCATAGTAGGGGCGGTATTCCTTTAGGAGGCAGACAAATGTTTTTCTGCTGAGGAAGGCATCTTCTTTCAAAAGGCTTTCCGTAGAGAAAAAGAACTTTTCTAACCGAAGGAATTTGGGATCGTCATTTTTATAGCGCGGACCAAATAGTGCCATAGCAAAGATATTATCGGAGCAATTCTATTCCAAACGAAGGAAAAAGGCCATTTTCCAAGGAATGCTTTCGCGAAAAGCTACGTTAATCTTCGCTTATCGAAACTAGGCTTCTATATAATTGTCATTTTTTCACTTCTTTCGTGATATGTTAAATACGATCACCATCCTTGCCTCTTCCTTTGCCAATTCTATTAAGGCAAGCTATAGGCTAGAGGGCAATAGATATAGGCTATGGGAAATGGCCTTTTGTAGGCAAATAGGCCATTTCCCTACTCCATATTGGCTTTGCCCTATCTTGGCTCTTCTCTTTTTCTTCGTTTGTCCATAAGGAGGTAAAAACAAAAATGGGAAGCCTTTGCAGCAGAAAGAGAGTCTTATCTATCTTTGCGGCTATGGGAGTGGCGTCAGTCGCTGCGGTTACCTTAGTTGCCGCGAAAAGCTCCTTTGATCCGTTTAAGGCTAAGGGTACCGATAGCCCTTATCGTCTTACTATCACTTCTTCTTTCTTGGAGAAAGTGACGCCAAGCGGAGACATCATGACCTTTATGGGGAATGGCATACTCTCTTCTAGTGACGCCTTATCTTTAAGTTCAAGAGGAGAATATAGGAATAAGAAGCCCATCACGGGAATTGAGTCGATAGAGGTAACGCTGACCTCTGGGTCCATCTCCCTATATTTCGGCAATGATGATGGGCTAGGAAACGTCTATTTCTACCGCGAGGCGGAAACCTTAGAAGATGGGCATTATCAAGGGTATGGAGATAGCTACTTCAAGATCGTCTCTAGTAGTGAGGCGGTCATCTCTTCTATCAGCATCGGTTATCGCTGCGACCAATACGTAAGCCCTTTTGCCTTCAATGAAATAGGGGAGCTGACCTATAGCAAAGATTCCTCCATCAAAAGAATCATGATCCCGTCACTTTTTAACGGGGTCGAAGTGAAAAAGCTTGCCAAAGGCTTCGCCGACGGAGCGCGCAACATCGAGGAGGTTTATTTCCCCGCTACCTGCAAGCTAGATAGCATCTCTGCCTATGCATTTAAGGGCACGGGGCTAAAAAACGTAATATTGCCTAGTAGCGTCACCATCCTTAATCCCAATAGCTTTTGCGATGCGCCGATAGAGTCCGTCTATATCCCTACTAGCGTCAGCGCCATTTACCACTATTCCTTTACCTCCAATCTAAAGGTCTACTGGGGAGGAACAGCGGAGAAAGGCGTGAAGGCCACCAGTGCCTTCACCGGGACTAGGAAGAGCTACTTCTATAGCGAAAAGCCTCCTGCTAGCAGCGGAAATTATTGGCACTGGGACAATGGGAAGATCGTGGAATGGTAGGTTAGCAAAGCCAATTTATAGAGCAACTTTGCCAGGAGCCTCGTCAAGAGACGAGCGATATGGAAAGCAACTACGAATGCCATTGCGGCAATCTCGAGATATCAGGCTTTTCCCGCTTCTTACTCTCTGCCGTTTTTCCCGCATTTAGGAAAAGGGTTATGTAAGCCCATAGACGTGCCTTTATTTGCCATCTGCATCAAATAGAGGCAAGAGAGCGCGGCTTGCCTGCCCATTTTGATATCTAAATGGCCGTCTAAGGAAAAATTGGGTTTTGCAGGCAGATTTATGCCTAGAAAACGTAAGGGGCTTTAGAACAGTGTTTCTTGCATCGGGGGAGTACCGATATCAACAAAGACTTTTTCGTTTTCTTTCGGGGTTATCTTATAAGGATGAGGCTCAAACCTAGGGTTAAGCAAATCATAGGCATAGTACTGCGCCTGTCTTTTCTCTTCGGGAATCTCGAAGGTAAGCCCTTCATAGATTCCCGATTGATGCCAAGCGCAGTACTCTTCATAGCTGATGGCCCTAACGTTGGTAAGCTCTACATACCCAAGGATCTTCTTGGACTTGGTATCCATGATGGCGATGTCGCCTCTAATGGGGGTAGGGAAGGAGCGTACATCAAAGCTCTTCTCCCCCTTAAGGATCTCATAGGCATAGGTTTCTAGCATTCTTAAGGCAAACATAAAAAGATTAGGCTAGCTAACGGCAGGCCTGGCGATCTTCGCCTCGGCATACCATTTGCCGCAGACGATGTTGCCGGGTTCTAGGCTTGGGATAGACTCTCGATTTTTCGCAAGGAAAGCGAGGTTAATCTCTTTGCCTTGCAGTTCTGCCAAAGCGACCTTCACGTACTGACCATCGCCACTTTCTCCAACAGGACCAACGGCTTTGATGGTCGCGTTGATGTGGCTAATAGGCTCATTGGGAGTTCCGCCTTCTTCTTCATCGATGAAATGAAGAGGGATCTGGCATTCATGAGATAGAATAGGGAAATCAGGGGAAGCGATATAGTAGTCCTCTTTGCTAGTAAAGACTTGAAGGAGGGTAGCGCAATAGAACATAAGCTCTAGGTCATAGATATGGCCCTTCACTAGTTCTTCCTCGTTTACGTCGAATACCTCTATAGGAATCTGGAATAGGTCATCGGAGAATATGGCGACGCAGGAAAGCTCGCCATAGTCATTTAAGGAAGGCTTTGAAATCCAGGATTCAAAGGTGAGGTTCATAGGAACATTATAAACGGGATAGGATTTCCGCCACTACCTTTCGGTCCGCGGGGCAATAATCCTGTTTCAGCATTTCCTCTTTGGTGAAATAGGCTTCCGCTAGATGGATGCCTTCTTCTACTTCAAGACGGCCCTTGAGGATGTGACATAGAAAAACATCCATATCCAGATTAAAGGTCGGATATTCATGTTTAACGTTCATGAAGAAAGAATCGACGGCAATGTCGGTTCCTAGTTCTTCTTTTATCTCTCGGATAATAGCCTCTTCTGGAGTTTCCCCTTCCTCAATCTTGCCGCCAGGGAATTCCCATTTGCCTTTGAGATCCCCATAGCCTCGTTGGGCGGAGAAAATCTTATCCCCTTTGCGGATAATAGCCGCGACGACGCGGATGGTTTTGTTATTTGGATTCATAGGTTAGTCGGCATCCTTAATGCCAAAGTCATATTCATAAACCTCAGGAACGGCGTTGTCGAGGATTACATCAAAGAGAATGGCGATTCCGCTATTGTCTGAAGTCCTCGGGTTAACCATCGTGCCTTCGCCCAAATAGACGTAAGGCATATCAGCCCCATCTTCCGTCTTTGTCTTTCTCACAAAGACCTTTGCTCGTTTGGTCGCGATAAGCTTCAGGCCTTTGCCGTTAGTTAAGGTCGTGTTGGTCTGAGATTCCCACTGCATTACCTTGTTGCTCAAGAACTTATCTTTGTACTTAAGTCTTTCTTCTTTCTGAAGGTTCTTATTCAGGGTCACGTAGATGCAAAGGCCTTTATCTGTGTATTGGACGCCAGACATCGGCATAAGATTGGCCTTATCCGTGGTTTCGCCCGCGTAAATGTTCATTGCCTGGAAGCTAGTCGGAGCTGAGTACTTCCCATAAAGCTTTAAGAGACCGGTTCTATCGCCGTACTCGCTTTCATAACGGGTTAGGCCATATTCGATGGTATCGGCAACCCAATCGCGGAAAGTTTCTCCAACGAATTCGAAATTCAATGAGTACATGTCGCCTTCTTTTTTGATCAGAGGCATAAATTCGTCAGTGACATTTACGGCGACGTCGCCCCTAAGAATGGTCAAGGCATGGTCCAAAGCCGCTTTCGTGGAAGTCCCATCTAGGAGGATTTCGCCGCAGAGATCTAAATATTTCTTTGGCCCCTCCATTAAGGAAGCAATGATTTTGAACTCCTCGTTTCTAACCAGAGGAAGATACCAAGTTAAGGTGGTCAAAACCCTAGACTGTTCGGAGCTAAAGAATGGGCAGTTCTTAGGCTCTGCCTTCTCCAAGAACTTAAAATAGTTACCTTCTTTTTTGGCGTAGCGGAGGAAGTCGGTGTTTCCGTCTGCGTATAGGAAATCCGTGGGCATCGGGCATTCCCCGGCCTGAATAACCTTTTCGCTACGAAGAAACTCTTCGAAGTTCTTAAAATCTTGAATAAGAAGCCGGATGTTGTTGAAATTCGTGCTCGAAATCGAGTTCAAAATCTCGTCTTTGGATTCCGGATCGAGATGGATCTCAAGCCCGGAGATGTCGATCGATTTGAAATCGGTCCGGACATAGTCGAGCAATGTTTGCTTGTCGACGGTTCCCGACTTATTCATGGTTCCTAACGCCAAAGCGATCTCGACGGAACGCTTATAAGAATTAGCGATGAAATCCAAAACGGTTAGGTAACCCTTGTTTTGATATTTTCTCAAGCCACGGCCAAGCTGTTGGATAAAGATGGTACTGCTTTCAGTCGGCCTTAGGAAAAGCACCATATTCATGGCCGGAATGTCGACGCCTTCATTAAGGATATCGACTGCGAAAATTACATTTAAGTCGTCCTTTTCATCTTCTAGGCGGTGGAACAAAGCGATCCTTTCGCCCGTGGTATTGCTTCCCGTCAAATAAACAGAAGGCAAGCCCAACTCGTTCATTTGCTCGGACATCATCCTCGCATGCTCAATGGTTCTGCAGAAGCCAACGCATTTGAGTTTACCAAAAGGAGGCCTATGTTTTTCAATCTCCGACTTTACGAATTCGCAATGTTGTTGCGAGGCTAGTTCCGAGATGATTTTGCGGATGCCTGATGGAGAATCGTCGGCATAGGAAACAAGCGAATCCTTAATACCGAAGTATTTAAACGGAACGATGAGGTCATTCTCCATCGCTTCGCGTAGGCGAAGATCATAGGGGACGTTATTTCCAAATAACGAATATACGTCCTCTCCATCCATTCGGTCCGGGGTAGCGGTGAGGCCCAAAAGGAATTCAGGCTTAAAGTAGCCCATAATGGCCTTATAGGTGGAGGCGCTGGCGTGGTGAACCTCATCGATAACGATATATTGGAACTCCTTGGGATCGAAAAGATCCAAGTGGCTCTTCATCATCGCATTTGTTGAAAAGCAGAAATCAGATTGCAGGCCTGACTGATCGTTTCCCGTATATAAACCATAGGTCTTCTTACTCCCGAAGACGTTGCGGAAAGTCTTGATGGCATCAACGAGGATCGTTTCCTTATGGACGATGAAAAGAAGCTTTTTTGGATCGAAGTTCAAAGCATCAAAGGCTGCAAGATAAGTTTTCCCTGAACCGGTTGCGGCTACTACTAACGCCTTATCCGCCCCCAGATCCCTATAGCGGCGGATTTCCTTCAACGCCTTGCGCTGCATCATATTGGGCTTGAGCTGGCCATCTTTATCCGGGTCGATGTAGTCCATGTCCCATTGTTCGATGGCGTAGGCAAGGCGAATGGAATATCTCCTGATGATGTCTCTATCGAGCTTATTAGTGTTGTTCCAAAAATAATCGAATTCCTTTTTCACGGAAGTCAAGAACCCATCGTTAGGATCGGTTGTGACTCCCACATCCCATTCTTTGTTCAAAAGCAAAGCAAAGCGGGTGAAGTTGCTGCTTCCAATGATGACTTCTTCATAGTCTTTGAACGTGAAAAGATAACCTTTGGTATGAAAGCCATCATTTCCAAAGGAATTGTATTCGAGGTGGCACTCAAACCTCTTTGGGAACCTTTCTTGAAGAGAATAGAACATCTCCAAAGAGGCGATGTCAGTAAAGTTCTGATACGTCGAAGTTAGGATCTTGCCTCTTGCGCCACGTTGCAGTGCAGACTCGATATGGTCATAAAGCAAAACTAGGCCAGCCTTTTTGATAAAACTAACGGTAAAGGCAAACTCATCGCAGGCATCAAGGTCAGCGATTATCTTATCGAGGAATTTGATACCGGTCGTGTTGGAATAGAAGCTATGGGTATTCATCACCCTAAAGCTTAACAGCCGAGATCTTCAAAAAACAGATCAACCACCATTTTCTTAGAAAATGTTGGGTCCTATCCCTATATTTCACCCCCGTATGCGTGAAGGAACCGCCATCATCATTTTGCAATTTCTATTCGAATAGTTATACTGAAGCTGTCTCTCTTGGAAGGAAACTGGAGGTAGTTATAGCATCCTTCCAATATCTCCATAGAAAGGAGTGGATATGGAAAGGTATAGCAGGGCGACTGCTTTAGCGTTCCTAGAAGGCTATTGCCCGTATTTTCACCGTCTTTTCATCTCTAATCTCCATCAAGTTAAGCAGGAGTTAGAAAGATTAGGCGTAAAAGAAGATAGGCTAGATATCATCATCGATTACTATGCCCTGAAGATGCTGGTGCTCGCCCTTAACAAAGCCTATAGGAAGATGATGATAGACCTAGATCCTGGCTTAGAGTCCTTTAAGCGGCAATTGAATGCCTTTGAAGAAGAATTAAGGGCCTACCAAATTGATCTAGGCGGGGATGGCGAAGAACTAGATAGCATATTCTTCCGCGTTTATCGCCATTATGCCATCCATGAAGCATAAAGGCTTCCTTAACAAGGCAACAAGCGCATCGAACAGTTTTTCGAAATTCCGTTTTCTTTTGCATTTGCTTTAGGGTAAAGTAAATATGTCCTAGAGGCAAAAGAACATTATGGACATCGCCGGAACCAAAGCGAGGCATCGCACATTGGGCGAAGGCACCGTCGTCTCCTTCGATCTCCCCAATGACATCATCACTCTTTCCTTCCCAAGCGTTGGAGAGAAGAGGTATTGCGCCTCTTTCGTCCTAGATAGTGGGGTCCTCGTGCTGGAAGAGCACCAAGCCGAGGTAGCCTTCTGTCTTGCCGCTTATCGTAAAGCGGTGCGTCAACAAGAGAAACTGCATCTAAAAGCCGCAGTGGAGGAAGCTCGCGTCATGGAGCCTCCTAAGGCGAAGAGGAAAAATAGAAGCTGGCATCCAAAAGCCAGTTCTAGAGATTAAGCCTCTATCCTTTGGGGCTCCATAGTTATCTTTAGAGCGCCCAATAGAAATGCCGGGGGAGCGCGAAGGCTCTCCCGGCATTTCCTTTGATGTCGCCTATGGCGATCCCCCGTAAATACCGAACACCGAGATCGCCTAGCAGGAGTTAGAAGAAGGAACCAACGCCTTCTTATCCGCATCCTCAATATATTTAGGAAACTATGTTGTTGCAACCGCAAACGACATGTATACGGAATATAGTCTATCTCTTTATACGTTATCTCAATCGTTTTCGCCTTTGTGAAAGTTGCGATAGACTGCATTTCATCAAGTCTTTCTTCCTTGCTTTCTCTCGAAGAAAACACGAAATCCTTTTTATGAACCATAAACGGATGATTGGTCAGAAGGATTAGCGAAAATAGGAAACGAAAGGTTTCACGCTTCTTTCGTGGAAGTGCTATTCCTCTAGGATGTCATTTCCTTTTGCTATATCCTTAAAGGAACCATCGAGGGGATAAATATGAAGAAGAATGCCTTTGCTATCGGACTAGCGCTAACCTGCCTGCTTTCTAGTTGCGCATTGCCTGGAAACCTAAACGGTTTCTTTGATAGTAGCGCTTTCAGCTCTGGCGTTGCCTATTCCAGTGAGCGAAATCCCACGTCGATAGAGTCCAATGACGCCACTATAGAAGAGCAGGAAATGTGGGAGAAAATGAAAGATCTCACCTCTAAGCCTCTATGCATGTACTTCTCTAGCTACAATCACGATAAGAAACTAGGGGAAGCCGTCTATAAACAAGAGGGAAAGTTCGTCCAAAAGGGGGATGGAGCCTTCCTTGAGAGCGTTGAAGCCAATAGCCAGGATGGCCACCGCGAAAGCTGGATCTTCTCTTTAGAAGAAAGCCCTTCTTATCCAGGACGGTATATCTATAAAGCCTTCGATAACATCAAGATGACCATGCAGATCCTAGATAACCAGGCTTTGGATAACATTGGCTCAGAGACTAGGAGCCTGCAGGAAACTCTTCCTTCTACTCCTCCACTTGGCTTTAGGGAAAGAGATAACACTCTCCAAGTTTATATTGAGGGATACGACGCGAAGGTGGACGTCAACTATGCCGAATGCCTGATCAACAATCTAACGGAAAGCCGAGAAGACGAAACGAATATTTTCAACAATTTTTTCGAATTCCAATATGGGGAAATTGAATATTTCACGCCTGAAGAAAGCAATTACACGTTAATTTAAGAAATAGAGAAAACCAGAGCAAGATCGATATGCTCTTTTTCTTGACGCTACTAGAGGAAAAGGTTGCATTCATAAAACGTCAACTTTTCCGTGGCGGTTACGAAAAAGCCTATTATCATCCTTTATTTTCTTTTTCGTCAACGAAGAGGAAAACCAATTGCCTAAACATTCCCTTGATCACTCGTTCTTTAAAATGCGTTCCTATAGAAAGAAGCAGAAATGGAACATCGTTTTGTTCCTATAAATGCATCAAAGTTTGCGTTAAGAGGAAAAGAAGAGGAAAATAGCGGTAATATCTTTTCCCCATGACCCAAGACCTTAGTAAATACGCCTTTTTCGAGGACAAGGACCCCAACCTTATCCTCGACCCGACGACGGGAGCATTATCGAAGGAAACCCTTCTTCAATACTGCGAATCCCTCATCAAAGAAAAGACCCCTTTCTGCTTCTGCTTCATCGATTTCGATGACTTCAAGAAGGTCAACGACACCGCGGGTCACCCAATCGGGGATAAGGCTTTGCGTGAGGTTAGCGACGTCATCTACCAGTCCATCAAGGGCAAAGGCGTGCTGGGTAGATTTGGCGGGGACGAATTCGTGGCCGTCTGCGAAGGAGTCATCGAAAAAGACGACGCCTGGCAAGTGGCTAGAGACTATACCCAGGCCGTAAGAAATAGCAACTTCCCCTATCTATACCCCGTCTTCCCCAATGGAAGAGTCACCCTGACTAGCGGCGTCAGCCGTTTCCCTAACGATGCAAGCGACCTCAAAGAGCTCCTTAGTGTGGCGGATAAGGCGCTTTATCGCGGAAAAACCAAGGGAAAGAATTGCTTCATCGTCTACGACAAAGAACTTCATAAGCACATCAATGTCGAGCATGGCGACACCACGTTAGAGCCTATCGCCCTGATCCGTTATTGCTTCCAGGAGTTTGGGAAGCGCGGGGATCCGCTTCTCTCCCTTAGTTTCTGCATCAACATGCTTGGCAACTACTATAAGGCGACGGAGATTAGCTATGTCGATGAGTCAACCGATAAGGTCCTCTTTAACCAAGAAAACCTTCAAGGCCTCGTCTATTCCCGCATTGAGCCTAGCCTCTTCTTGCTTGAGGAAGACCTTTCTTATGCGATCTATTACCGTTCGCAGCTTTCCAAAGACCCTCGTTATCAACCTTTGTGGAGGCAGATGGCTAGCCATAACGTTGGCAGCATCCTCCTCTTCCGCATGCAGAGAGAGGATGGCAAGGGAGCCTTCCTGCGCATCGATTCTCGAAGGGAGCGCATCTGGAGCGAGGCTGAGATCTTGGTCTATTCTAGCGCCGCAAACCTCTTCTCTTTGCTTAACCAAGTGAAGAGGAAGTAAGTAGCGACTTTTTCTAGGCGAAGAGGAAATCCTCTCGCCTTTTTCTATTTCTAGCGGTAGAAGAAAAGAGGGAAATAGGCTAACATTCTTTCGCTATGGAAAAGAATATTCTCGCCCTCGACCTAGGCAAAGGGAGCCTAGGCATCGCCCTTAGCCGCAGTGGCATGTTCGTGACCCCGCTTAAGGAGCTTCGCTTCAAGATGATGGACTTTAATTCCGCTCTTTCAGACTTAAAGGAAATGCTCCTATTTGAGAAAGTCGAAGTGGTGGCGATGGGCTATCCCCTTTTCCCTAGCGGCGACCCCTGCGAGATGACGCCTATCGTCGAAAGATTCATTCCCAAGGTCCAGGCGATTTGGCCCAATGCCAAGATCGTTAAGGTCGATGAGAGGAATAGCACGGTCGAAGCCGCGGCCATGCTTCATGCTAATGGAGAGAAAGCCAAGAAGCAACGTGGCCATATCGATTCCGCCGCGGCCATGGTCATCCTCGAAAGATACCTCCGCTCCATCGGACAGGCAGAATAAAAATAGACGCCTAGGCCTAAAGCCACTAGTCGTCTTCCCCGAAGGAGTATTGCCTTCCTAATGGCCTCCGCTGCAAACGTGGCGGAGCTTTTTTTCATTCGGCGTCTATGTTTATTCTCTTCCGATAATATTAGAAAACGGATGCTGCTGAAGGAAATCAATAGGAACAAAATGCCCCAAAAACAAAAAGCCCCTCAAAAGAGAGGCCTTCGGTCAGTGGTTAAGCAAGAGAATTGAAGATGGTCTCGCAGGTAGTTAGATAACGGATGCTTTTGGGCTCAAGCATGTAGACGGCATCCTTCTTTCCGGCAAGGGGATCAAGATAGACCGGATATCTAGAGAGGAAGTCGCTTAGAAGAAGGCTGCCTTTGCTATCCTCTTCGCCAAAATAATAGGCGCCTTTTCTCGCGTCCTCCTTATAGAGTTCGACGACGGATTTGAGGGTTGGGCTATATCCGATCGCTTTGGCGTTTTGATATGCCTTTTCCGGGTTCAGCATGAAGTTGATGAACTTATTGGCAAGAGAATAGTTCTGGCAGGTCGAGGGGATGACCATCGAGTCGAAGAAGGCGGCGGTGGCTTTGGGGACAGCGACGTTGAACTCGATGTCCTTGCCTTCTTCTAGCGAGAGAAAAAGGGTATCGAAGAAGTCGCCTAGCTGGGTGAAGCACATATCTAGGGATCCGGTGGCGACGTTACGCTTCAGCTGGTCGTTGCCAAACTCATCGAAATGGGCTTCCTTTAGCTTGGATTTGGCCTCTTCCACCATCGCGGGGGAGAGGTCGTCATCCTTAGAGCCATCCCTATCGGTGATGTTGGGATCTAGACCTTGCGAAAGAAGATAGGAGGCAAGGATCCACCTGGCGGTATCATACATGCCGATCTTCTTTGGGGAAGAATATAGGCCGCGGTTATAAAAGGCCTCAAAGCCTTTCTCCTTTAAGGCCGCTTCTACTTCTTCTTCGCCTGGACGCGTCCCATAGATCGCGCAATAGGCGCCCCAGAAATAAGGCATGAAATAGTCGTTATAGACGCCATCTTCATCCTTCATGTATTCATAAATGAGGGAAGAGAGGTCATCGCTAAAGGAGGTCTTATAAGCGCCTAGGTAGGGAAGATCGGGGTTATTGACGTCAAGTCTGCGGATAAGCCCTTCTTCATGAAGCTCGGCAACCGTGTAGTCGCCAGGGATCGCGACGTCATAGCTCGTGGTAGAAGCCGCGATCTTCTGATACATCGCTTCGCTAGAGGTGACGGTCTCAAGGACGACCTGGCAATGATAGGTAGACTCAAATTCCGCAAGAAGCGACATATCGATGTACTCGCCCCAGTTAAGAAGATAGAGGATATTACTTGGGGTAGCTAGAACCGTGGTCGCAAAGACGGTGAAGGCAATAAGGGCGGAGAAGACGATGATGAAGGCTTTCTTCATGTTATTTGCCCTCCTTCTTGTTCTTTTTCTTGCCCATCTTTATGCCAGCGAACAAAACGATGCCTAGCGTAGCGAAGGTAAGTAGGGCGTTAAACGCATAGCTGCCCGCGGAGAAGTTCTTCTTGGTGTAGGAAGCGTAGACGTAGTTAGAAAAATTGGAGAAGCCATTGCCCTGGGTGTAGAAGCTGATCACGAAGTCATCGATGGATAAGGTGAAGGCGAGGAAGGCACCGGTAAGAAGGGCGGTGGATAAAGACGGGATGATGACCTTGAATAGGCTTTTATATGGCGGGCAGCCTAGATCAGTCGCCGCCTCAAAAAGGGATTCGTCGGTCTGCTCAAGCTTGGGCAATACCATCAAGATGACATAGGGGACCATGAAGAAGACATGGGCAACAAGCATCGTAACGAAGCCGAAGACTTTGGGGAAGATGGGGCGAAGAAGAGAGAAGATCAGCATGATGGAGATGCCAGTGACGATCTCCGAATTCAGCATCGGGATCTGGTTAAGGAAATCCATGGCTTTCCTCGCTTTTTTGGTTAGGGCGTGGATGCCGATAGAGGCGAACAAACCGAATATCGTGGCGATGAAGGTGGCCCAAAGCGAGACTAGAAGCGAATCCAGGATGCTCGTATATAGCTGCCTATTGGTGAAGATCTCGGAGAAGTTATCCCAAGTGAATCCTCCCCAGGTAAGCGGGGAGATCGAATTGGCGCCGGCGTTGAAGGACTGGTAGATGATGATGACGACGGGGATGTACATCAAGCTCACGACGGCGATGACGAAGAAAGCGCGAAGTAACGTCGCGACATTCTGCCAAATAGAAGGTTTTTCGATCATTAGAGGTTACCTCCTTTATTTAGGGAAGAGGAGGCAAGTTTGGCCTTAGCCTTCTTAACGAGGGAATTTAGACCGATGATAAGCAATATCGCCAAGATGATGCAGAGCGAGACGAAGATGGAAAGCAAAGAGCCAAAGTTATAGTTATTCTTCTCGAAGACCGACTGAAGCAAGTTGCCGATTAGCCTTACCTTGCCTTGGCCGATCGTCTGCGAGATCGCAAAGCCCGTGGCCGCGGGCAAAAATACCATGATGACCCCGCTAGAGACGCCGCCTAGCGATAGCGGGAAGGTGACCTTAAGGAAGGTCTTCCAGGCGGGGACGCCTAAATCGCGGCTAGCTTCCAATAAAGAGCGATCCATCTTCTCCAAGACGGTGTAGATCGGGAAGATCATGAAGGGGAGATAGGTGGTGACCGTGACGAAGATGACGGCTTCGTTGCTTCCTAGTAGATGTAGCGCGGCTAAGCCATCGGTAGAGAATAAACGCAGCCAAGAGACGATGCGAAGCATGGAATTGCTCCACATCGGCAAGATCATCACTAGCAGCACCAGCATCTTATTGCGGAGCTTACTGAAGGAGATGATATAGGCGACAGGATACCCTAAGGCAAAGCAAATGAGTACGGTAAAGAAGGCGACGACAAGAGAGTTCCATAAGGCCTTATAGATGGCGGGGTCACCCATGCGAGCATAGGAGTCGACGCTCCATACAGCCTTAGAGAAGCTCATGCCGTTCATGGAGAGGAAAGTCATCGCCAGCATGACGAATATCGGGGTGATCACTAGCAATATCAGCCACACGAAGTATGGGAAAGAAAGCCACTTAAAGCGTTTCATTGCTGCTAATTCTCTTCCTCCGCCTCTAAGGCAAGGCGGCGGCCTTCCTCGCGGATAGCGACAATTTCTTTAGGCTGCTCCTCGTCGCCAACTTTCATGAGGTGGACCTCATAGGAGTCGACGCGAAGGCCAATGGTCTCGCCAGGAGCGACGTTTTGGTAATCTTGGACAAGAAGGCGGGTGCCATCGACATCGACAAAGATATCGAAGGAGGTGCCGGTGAAGACGGATTTTATGACGGTGCCTTTGATGAAGGCCTTATCGACATCCTCGAGTACGAGGTCAAGGTCTTCCGGACGGATGACCGCATCCACCACTTCTCCCGGGATGAAGGTCGTGACATAGGTTTTGAAGGAAGCGCCAAGGAAGGAGACCCTCTGGTTGCCTAGATAGGTGCCTTCTAGGATGTTGCCACCTTCATAGTTAGCAAGTAGCTTTGCCTTAGACTCAGATTTGGCCTCGCAATAGATATTGCCTGGGGCGACGAGAAGCCCAATCTCCTCGCCGACTTTGACCCTATCATCGGATTCGATGTTGATTTTGGTGCCATTTACGTCGGCAACGATCTCAAACTTGTTGTCGTTGAATAGGCAAGAGAGGACCTTGCCCCTTATTTTGGCGATATCAAGGGAGCAGATATCGAAGTCTTCCCTCTCGACGATGGCGTAAAGAGGATCGCCAAGGCGGAAGTCATGGGCGGAGACTTTGAATTCTCGATTGAGGCCGGTGAATCTTCTAGGCGCGTTATAGACGCCACGGATAATATTGGCCTCGCCGATAAACTGGGCAACGAAGCGGTTGACGGGGGTGTTATAGATGTCTTCGGGACGGCCCATCTGCTGGATCTCGCCGTTATTCATGACGACGACGGTGTCGGACATCATCATCGCCTCTTCCTGGTCATGGGTGACGAAGATGAAGGTGATGCCTAGCTTCCTTTGCATTTCGCGCAGCTCTAAGCGCATGGCCTTGCGCAGCTTTAGGTCCAGCGCCGAAAGAGGCTCATCCAGAAGCAGGATGCGGGGCTTATTGACGATGGCGCGAGCAATGGCGATGCGCTGCATCTGGCCGCCAGAAAGGGAGGTGATGTCCCTATCTTCATAGCCTTCGAGGTTAACGAACTTCAATGCTTTTAGGACCTCGGTATGGATGACCTCTTCCTTGAAGGAGCGCTTAGAGATAGAAGAAACGATCTTATAGGCGTTATCGTTCTCTGCGGCCTCGCCAATAAGGCATTTGGAGACAAAGGAAAACCTATCGTCTTTAGCAAAGGTGAGCTTCGATTCGATGGATAACTCTTTTAAGGCAATAGAAAGCTCTTCCTTAAAGGAGGAATAATTCTTGAAGCGGCACTTCTTTGCTAGGGAATGTAGAGCCTCTACTAGCTTAAAGGTGATGGAAGAGGACTTAAAGTAATCCAAAACGTAGGCTTTGACCTCTTTTGGCTTTTCGATATGGGAAAGCTTCTTGGCCAAAGCATCGACTTCCTCCTCGTCATAGCCATACTGGTTCATGAGGTTCATCGTGCCGATGTCGTAGACGTTGGAATAGATGTTGTTGCGCAGCCCAAACGCGATGTTATCGAAGATGTTCATGTTCGGGAACAGGGCGTAACGCTGGAAGACCGTGTTGATCGGGCGCTTATGGGAAGGGAGGTCCTGGATCTCAACCCCATCAAGGAGAAGCTGCCCTTCCTGCATCTTCTCGAAGCCGCCGATGATGCGTAGAGTCGTGGTCTTGCCACAGCCAGAAGGTCCTAAGAAGGTGACGAATTCGTTCTCGTTGATCGAGAGGTTGAAGTTATTGAGGATGACGTTATCCCCATAGGTTTTCTTAATTCCACGAAGCTCCAGTATCTTACGGGCCATGGCGAGTTCTCCTTATTGCTCCCTGGGTATAGGCAAGGGGCGATAAATAGCAACGTTCCTTTTCTAGTAACGGCTCCTCTTTCATAAAGGCGGGCGCAGTTAGTTGCGACAAAAATATACGCGTTATTTTTCAAATTCCAACATATAAAAGCAAAAAGGATAGAAAGCAATTGAAAAATCGCGGCGGCATCGACTCTTTTTTGCAGTATAAAAATGAGGGATCGCTAGTTGGCGTCTCATAAGCATCATTAACAAAGTATCCTCTATGGACTTGCGGTGGCAAAATAGAGGCAAGGCGGCTACACTTGCTAGTTAGATAAGGGAGAGAAAGCATGAACGACTTGGGGCAAATCCAAAAGAAAGCCAAGAAAGAGAAGATTGGCCTCGCCATCGGGGAGGGCGTCTTGCTTTTATTGACGGGGTTATTCATCTTGCTGGGATGCTTAAATACCTATATGGTGGGCGAGGCTTCTTTTTGGCCAATATATGCGATTGTAGGCACATCAATGTTCGGCACCTTAGGGTTCATCATGCTGTTCCCGGTGCTGCTAGGCGAGTTCTTCTTCCTGGAGCCTTGCGAAAGGGAGTATCAAGGCCATAAGGTTGCCCTATATAACCTGCTATTTAGCTCCTACCTTCTACTTGATGGCAAGATACTCGATTCCAGGGACTTCGATAACCAGAAAAGCTACCTTTATGGCCAATTAGAAGATGGGACGCCGATCGTGGCTAACTTCAATAGGTTTTCAAGCGACATCCGCATCGGTAAGGAAGTTAACGGCAAGTAGATAAAAGAGGAAATTAATCGCCTAATGAAGTGCTCAATTAGGCGATAATTTTTTATTGCTTGCTACTCCTTTTGCTTGAGCGGAGATAAAGGCTTTGCGCTACAAAGTCCGCTAGTCATCTCGTGGTAGATCGACTCGATGATGAAGGCATAGGCGGCTTCCCCATCGAAGTCGCCTCTAATCGAAAACCTTAGGGTGGCGGCATATCTGCCAGCCAGGCTTAGGCAAGGGACGACGATGCGGCGATAGGTTGTGATAAGAGGGAGGTTCGTTCTGACGGAGCCATCATTTATCGCTTTGTCATAAACATGCTCCTTAAAGAAAGTCAAAAGTTCCTCCGAGGCTTTGCGATATCCCTTCAAAGAGGATTCGGGGATCTTCTCATGATTGAGGAAGGAAGAGAAGTTCACGATGAACTTGGCTAAATCCTTATGGCTATGAAGAAGCACCTGAAAAACGGAGAGGAAATGCTGAAGTTCCATGGCCGCGTTAGCGTCAATAGGGACGTTACGCGCCTCTGACTTGCTTAGCATATCCACGAATTCCCTCCACTTGGTCTCGGCGACCTCAATCGTCAAAGCGGTCTTGGTGCCGTAATACCTATATAAGGAAGCGACGCCGAATTCGCTTTTCTTGGCGATATCCTCCATCTTCACCTCTTCGATGCTGGAAGAGGCAAAAAGCTGGAAGGCGGCGGATAGGACTATGCTTTTGCGCCTTTCGATGACTCGGCTATGTCTTCTTTCCTCTCTCGCCATACTTTTCTCTCCTACATATAGAACATTATATGGCAAGCGTTCAGAAAAAATATCACAAAGATTAACGAAGATGTACGCTTTCTTAACGAAGTTATAGTTACGATACTTCCGTAAACCTTTTATTTAGGGATTATTCCTTTTTGTCGTCCACTGAAAAAGGGAGAACGAACGAGCGCTCTCCCTATAAGGATTAGAGGATGAGGAAGTTAGAACTGTTTCTTCTTGCGGAGGAAGAAATAGGATCCAATGGCGACGGCGCCGGTGAGGCCAAGCGCGGCAATAGCAACGGAGGCAGAGAGGTCATCGGTTGTGCCGTTAATGACGTTAGCTTCGGGCGTGGAGATGGCGCGGCCAGCGAAGTTTTCGGCGCCATATTTCTTAACGATCAAGTCGTATCTAGCAACGGCCTGCTGGAGTTGGGTACCGGCAACGTTAGCAATGGCGTTCTTAATTAAGGCTTTCTGATCAGCTTCAAGGGCTTCGAAGTCGGCTTTGGCAGCGGCCCACTGATCAATAAGGTCTTGGCTCATAGAGGCGGCGTTCTTATTGGCTTCGCAAGCAGCGGTGGAATTGCCTAGGAAAGAAATTGCCCAAACGTCGGAAGCCGGAGCTTCATAAGCATAATTTATCGCAATTTCGTTCGCACGAATCTGTTTGGAAACGACTAGCACAATATCCGCGGCGGGATCCACGGGGGTGATGGTCACATTGGTTCCATTAACAGTTACATCAGCATTCGTCCAAGTTTGGTCCGTTCCAGGGGTATAATTGTCACCTGAGCAGGACATCGAAATTGAGGTTATTCTTGAACCATTGGGATGAATGGTCAACTTATGGCTTGCATACAATTTAATGTATTTATCATCTTCAACTATATCTATGCCACCATTCTTCTCTTGAGTAACCGTAACGTAATCATCGGCTTTGGTCCTTGAGTCACCAGTGCCAAGGAAATTAGCGTACGTCAATGTCATACTGCCGATAATCTCAGTGACCACCTCGACATCGATGTCGGCTGAAGCCGAATTGCCCAAAGAGTCGGTCCCGGTAACGGTCACCTTTGTGGCACCGACCTTAATTGGGGTTATCGTTAAGGCCTCTCCGGCGGCGGAGGCCTCTACGATGCCTTGGTTGGAATAAGCAACGCTATACTCTAGTCCAGAACCAAAATATTTTGGAGTTAAAGTGAACTGCTTGCTTCCGGTTGCAAAGCTAATCTTAGCGGACGGCGCATCAACCTGGAGTGTAGATTTATTAGTTTTTGCTTCGAAAGAATGAGACGCAACGACATTCGTTCCGTCTTTCGCAGTAACGGTAATGGTCGCAGTTCCTTCGGAAGTACCACTAGTTATCGTGCCAGAACCCTTTGCGCTATCAAAATCCGTAATAGTCGCAATGGCGGGATCCGAAATTGTATAAGAATAGGTAACTGCCGCACCATATCCAATAAGTTCTGAACTGAGGGTCGAAGTCTGCCCATTCAGTCCGAGGTTGGTATATTTCGCTGGCGTAGTATTTAGCTCTGGGACCGCTACCGTGACTGTAAACGCGGCGGTAGCTACCGGCTCGGCCGGGCTATCTCCGGTAAAGCCTTTAATCGTAATCGTCGCAGTGTTGTTTTCTGCACTAGTCGCTAGAGCGGACAACAAATCAACCGACTTGCCGTCATCCGCCAATTGGGCAGTGACCAAATCCTCATTAGAACTCTCAACGGCAAAACTGCTTGCCTCAAAGTTTTTAAAGGTAAAGGGCACATTAATCTTCTCTTTGGATTTCATGCCCGCAGCTGCGACAACACTAATTGCCGGATCGGATGTCTGCGATTCTTCTAAAGTATACGAAACGCTATATAACTTTGTTCCTTTGGCAATATTAGTAACTTCAATTTTTAGTTCCTTTCCTTCCGCACCCGCTACGCTCATTGAAACGGTAACGTCATTAGTAGCATTTAATTTGCCAGATCCAACCTCGTTACCATCGACAGAAAGTTTAATGTCTCCCGCGGTACTGCTAAATCCACCCATCTTAATAGAAAAAGATGTTACACGCGACGCGGATGGTAAGGAAGCGGAAAGCGTAATGGATTTCGCCGGCGCCTTCGCTTTTCCGATTTGAGAATATGAACTGTTTTGGGTAAAACTCGTAGTACCAACCGTAGTTACGGTCCAGGTGTTTCCAAGGTCATCTTTGCCACTCGCCGAAGCACTACTTACAGTTAAAGAACCAGGCGCAGAGCCAAATTTGATCGAGCCGGTTTGAGAATCAGCCTTCACCATTCCAATGCTGCTAGGCGCATTGGCCACGGCAAAAGAAGTAACTCCTACTCCTACGCCGCCAAGAAGAGCTAGACATGCTAGCCCCCCCCCAGAATCTCTTTGTTTTCTTCATGTTCTACTTACCCTCCCTTTCAAGTAAGTCAGCCCCCTAGCCTAAAGAAGATAAACGGCTAAACGGCCATTCTTATTTTTTTGATATCCCTATTTGAAATCTTAGAGCGGATAGATTGACGAAGTTTCCTTTTCATCGATCACCAACCTAAAACGAACAGGGTAGTTACAAACATTATTTTAGGTCTGGATATTGCAAATAACAACGATGAAAGACTTGTTTTTTCCCTTTCTCTTGTATACACGACTAGGAAATGCCCAAGCCATCGATGAAATAGGGAATGAAAAAAAGAAACATCTAGTTTCTATTTTGCAGTATACACAAAAGCGCATTGGGACGGCCAACGCGCTTTTGTGCTTAAGCTACTAATATGGGAACTTTTCGCCAAGAAGGATCTTATGAGCTTCGCCGCTGCTACTCCTATTCCAATTGCTATCCCAGGAAGAGGGGACTATAGAAGCCTCTAGGTGGATATTGATGACTTGGGAGGTATAGGCCACGTTATAACCGACGTTTTCGACATTTTTAGGGATATATAAGTCGGTGAGCCTATCCATATAGGCGAAGGCATAGGGGGCAAGGGTCTTGCTGCCTCTAGGGACATATAGGGTAGAGAGCTTAGAGCCAGCAAAGGCATAGGAGCCGATGCTCTGTATGCTAGAAGGGAGAACGATCTCCGCCAAATAGTTATCCCAAGAGGAAAAACAATCTGCGATGGCCTTTGTGCCTTCTCTAATCGAAACGCTCCTATCCGTATTGCTAACCCCTTTGTCATAGCAAAGGGCGGTCGCGCTTGCTAGCTCATAGTAGACGCTGCCTTCTTTCTCGAAATAGGGGTTATCCTTGGAGATCGTTAGCTCAAGGGTAGGAGAATTGGAAACGAATTCGTTAAAGAGACAGTTAGAGACATTCGCGGGCACCTCTAGCTTGCTGATTTTGGTGCCATAAAGGAAGTTGCCTAGGGTAGTAAGAGAATTAGGAAGGCTGATGCTAGAAAGCTTTTCATTATTGGCAAAGGCCCCGAATTGGAGCTCTTTTAGGCCTTCAGAAAGGGTGACAAAGCTTAGGTTGCAAGAAGCGAAGGCATTGCTTTCAATGACTTCGACAGAAGAAGGGATATGGATTGAGGTTATCTTCTCCTCGAAGAAGGCATTGGCAGCGATGGTCTTCACGCTAGAGGGGATATTGCCATCCCTAGAGCCATCATAAAGGACGCTGCCGTCTTTGCTGCAGATGATTCCGCTGCCGCCGCTAAGAGTTAGGTTATCTTCCGATACGCTGATATTTGGCACGCCGCAATTGATGAAGGCGCCATTGACGATGTTGGCCTTCGCGCCTAAATAGACGGAATTTAGGCTAAGCAAGTCGCGGAAAGCCCCTACCTCAATAACGGAGACCCCTTCTCCGATATGGATATCGGTTAGGTTCTGGCAGTTTGTTACAAAGCAATTAGGGATGGAACTAGAGAAAGAATCAGGAATGATTAGGCTTTCGATATAGGGATTATCTAGCAACAAGCCGCCATCGATGGTTTTGACGCTAGTAGGGACCACGATGGAGGAGAGTTTGCTTCTATAAAGCGCGTTCTCTTTGATGGAAGTGAGGCCTTCTACGAAGGAAGAGAAGGAAGCGTCTACCCCTAGTAGCGACATCCTCTCTTCGTTATAGAGGCAGCCATCTTTATAGACCAACCCCTTTTCTAGGTTGGTCTCATTGCCATAGATCACGATTTCCTTTTCGCCATCTTCGGCATTAAAGAAAGGATTGCCTGATTCTAAGGTATAGGGGAGGATGACCTTAGAGAAGTCTAAGCCAAAGAAGGCGCTAGAGGAGATGCGCCTAACTGGATGGCCTCCGATGGTTAGGGGGAGCGCGAACTCTTTGTAGCTATTTGTCCTTAAGCCAAAGATCTCCGCGACCGTGCGGAAGCTATTGGTCCGCTCGTCATATTCTGTGGCAAAGCCAAAGTCTAATTGGCTATCCGAGAGGATCTTCGTAGCCCTATATGCCTTGGAATAGGACTTATCGTGATAGGCCCTAACTAGCGTCGGGTAGCCGTTATATTCGTAATAATAGGAAGAATCATAGGAGATTTCCTTTTCGGTCGTAGGAGCGCTCGGCAGCTCTCCGGCGGAGACGGAGAGCTTCTTCTCCACCTCCCCTTTGGCGTTAAGGAAGGTGATGTCATAGGCATTCCAGGCCGCGACTAAAGATAAGCTAGTGCGGACGCGGATGCTTTGCCCGGCTTGATAGTCGATGACGCCACTTTCAAGATGAGTGGTCCAGCCTAGGAACCTTTTGCCTTCTTTTTTGGGGAGAGGAAGAGTCAATTCGCTATCGGCGCGGAGAGTGATGCACGTAGCAGAATCCATGTTCCCGCCATTGAGGTCAAAGCTGATGTGGAGAGTCTGCTCCTCAAATCTAGCGAAGACGCTCATGTCGGAATAGACGGGGGTGGACGCGGTGAAGACTTTGCCTTTATCGTCATACCAGCCTTTGAAGAGGTAGCCGGTTAAGCTTGGGTTGGAGGGGAAGGATTCGCAGCTTTCCCCTTCTTTTGCCTGGCAGGAATGATAGACGCGCGTAGAGGTGCCGCTAGAGACATAGAAAGTGACCGCGTATCGGCTCGGCACCGAGATCTCAACGCTTGAGGAATTTTGGTTTGGCGTTGGGAAGAAGGAATCAAAAGAGCAGCTAATTAGCCCCAAAAGGCAACTAGTCGCCAAGCAAGATATCCAAATGCGCTTCTTCATAAGTCTTCCTCCCCTTCTAGGTTGACCATTTTTAAATAGGAAGCCTTTGCTTCTATTAACTTCATTCTAAGGCGAACGCTCCCGCGAATAAAGGAATTGATTTTCTCTTTCCTCGCGATATAAGGCACCGCGAGGAAAGAGAAAAAAGAAAAAAATCGGCATCTAGCTCCCCCTCGAATGCTTGCGATTCAAACTAGTAGCCGATTTTTTTAGGAAGAAGGATAATAATACCCACCCCCCCCCCCCCCCCCCCCC